>JACPFA010000032.1 GCA_016183235.1 Deltaproteobacteria bacterium | reverse complement strand
CTCTCGTCCATGACTGCCTCAATCACCTCAATTTTATTTTTATCTCTCATTGTTAGTAGCATCCTTCTCCTCCTTTCGGAGGATAGCTACTGACATTTTCACTCGGCAGTTAGTACTGACACTTTCACTCGGCTACCACATAGATTAATTTGGTCCCTTGAAATTGTAAATTTAAAAGAGTAAAATGGTTTTCAAATTAGAGGTCTTGATGAAAAAGAGAAAAAAAATAGAAGTTGGGGAAGTTCTTGTATCCATTCAAATTGAAAGGCTTGATAATGGAGATTATCTTGCCACGAGTCTTGGAGTGCCTGATCTTCTAGCCCAAGGCAGAACTATGGCTGAAACCTTAGAAATTGCGCAGGATGTTTTGCGTAAGTTGATTGAATCCTATCTTGAACATGGGGACCCTTTGCCACGTTCTTTAAAAAAAACCAGCGATTACCCCAAACCAACGACAGTTCAGATTCCAGTAAGCATCAATATTTGATATGACAGCCTCTGAATTAATTCGTAAACTAAAAAAAGCGGGTTTTGTTTTTGATCGCCATGCCAAGGGAAGTCATGAAATCTGGTACCACCCTATTACAAGAAAAAGAACAATTGTTCCCAACCATAGTGGACATGAAATCCCGAAAGGCACTTTGCGGGCCATTATTCGGCAAATGGGAATAACAACTCGTCAATTTGAAAAATTATAACGTGGTTAACCAAAGCATCTACTTGTTGGATAGTTTATTTAAGATTTTCCTCGGTATGCAATGCCAGCTCTATCATCCGCTCTAGGAGCTGATCTGCGGGTAGGCCTGGAAAGTTTTTAAGAATGAGTTCTTTAGAAAAGAGGCGACAAATATATTTGAGCTTGAGGGCTTTGTTGCGAGAGGCGTAAACGAAATCACGGTGGGCATTATTGATAACAATGACATTTTGTTCGGCAAGAAATCGCGAACGCCAATTTTGACCTGGCTCCTTTTGAAAAGTGTAACCCGGTAACCCCTGCTGAGTTGATTCGGGCCCTTTGACAGGGGGAATCAATTCGTCTGTTACTGTAATCAGCGCTTCCCCCACGCATTTTACTTGCCCTTGAGTCACGGTGACCTGAACACGTACCAGGGCAGGTTCTGCAGAGGCCTCAAACGTGCACACTTCGGTGTTGGTGGTATGCAAGGAACCCCCGCCCTCTAAAATTTCCCAGCTAAAAGAAAGATTGTCTTCTACGAGGCGCCGATGACGGTCACGAGGAACCGCTCGTAGGTGCCGGGTCTCCTTTACTGCAACAACACAGGAAGCAGGAGAAAGCCGCACACTGAACAGTGGACCTGGAAAATCAAAAAACTGTTTTTGGGAAGGCGCCGATTCTTCCAAAGTTTTGGGGGAAATACTCAAACCTTCGGTAACAGCACCATCACTATTGTAACCGCTCTTTTTGCGAAGCTCAAACCAATCATATTCCTCTTCGGGAAGAACCATCAAGGCCTCTTGAAAGGCCTTTTGGATCGACCGCAAAGTATCCCGACTGGTCTTTTCTTCTTCGGCCTTTCGTTGCTCGGCTAAAAGCTCAGCCAGTGCCGCTTCTACCGGTTTTAAAACTGTGCAGAACAAGGCATATACCTCATCTTGGATAATCCCTAATCGAGTGCCAGGCGTAAGGTTTAAAAACGAAACATCGATGAGGCCCTGAAAATAACCCGCTGTCCATGGTTCTTTTTGAAAAGGTTCCAGGTCATTGATTTGCTCCAACACACGAGTGCCCGAACGGTAGAGGCCAATATGATGATTGGGATTGGGCTCTGAGAGATAAATTTCAACATAAATATTCCCCAGAGGGCAATCGATCGTAGGAAGACCATGAACGAGTTGACCCTCAAATTTTCGGGGCTCCACACGGTGTTCTTTATGAGAAAGTCGGTCAATAATTTTAATCTTCACACCTGTGTGTTTGATGCGATCCCGTAGCTCCGAGGCAAGGTACCACTGAAGTTTGTCACCACTGAGTTGTTTGACGCCCGGGAGGAGATCGCTGACAACGAGTTCAGTGCCTGCTTGAGCAAAAAGCAACCTCTTCGGATGCACGGTGTAACTAGGGTCCCCTTTCGACATTCTCATTTGATAACATCGACCATCGGCACCTGAAGAGGTGAGGGTCATTTCTTGCCCTACGGTCCAAAAGCTGAGTAACCCAATGCCAAATTCCCCCTGCATGCCTGTTGCCCCATGATGCTTGAGTTGGCGTTTGAGAGAATCACAAATATGGGTGGCAACATATTTAAAATTAGGCAACCCCGTTTCATCTCGAGGAATCCCCTCCCCATCATCGGTGATCTTGAGATAAAAGAAACCCCTTTCTTTGCCACGAATGATGGTGATGTTTTTGGCCTTTGCATCGATGCTATTTTCAACAAATTCTGCAATGGCCTTGAGGGGGTTGCTCTGCGAGAGGGCAATGATTGTGATCGCGTTCCAATGATCGCCAATCCGCAATTTGCCGGATTGAGACTGGGCTTGTAATTTCAAAGTACTTTGTTTAGCCATGATGGGGTTGAACCTTTCTGTAATAATTTAAAATTTTGAAATTTCATCCTGTGCTAGGGCGCGGTTGTATAGATAGACTTCGTCGATAGTTCCCTGAAAAAATCCATAAAAAATATGGCCAATATGAAGGGACGAATCATTGAGGCCAAGAACGATGGGACCAGGAAAGATCATGCTACCTAAATCCAAGTTGTTATCAAAATACAAATTTATTGCATCATCATCAAAAATACCCACAACTTTTTGAGTACTACCCAGTGGTACATTCTGCTGACTTAAAGCACCCCCGCACCAACTGGAACAAATTTCCATTCTGAGTGTGCCCTCATAAATACTAAGTTCGTATCCATAATGGGGCTGAAAAGGATTCAGTTTCATTAAAATCCCCATATAGGGGGATGGGCCTGCAGATGGGCTTGCGTTAAATGAACTTACAATTGTTAACGCGGAGAGATTTTTTAATATATCAGCATCGGCTATTTCAATCCAATCATCCACCCCATCAAATTGCAGCCCTGAGTCTACCCATGCTGGGCCCCCTTTGGGAATGCCGTGGTTGCTGTATCCGCTGTAGTCGCAGATGGTTTTGTTGGGGTCGATGTCTCCACATAAACCATTATTTTTTTCATGGAGACGTAGCCACAGCACCAGGCCAGTATCACCGGTGGTTACGTTTTTTTCTAGTGTGTTAAGAACCTGGGTGCCACTTAGCTCTTCGACTCGTAATAAATAATCTTTTCTCGGTTGCAGACCATTCATCTCTATCGTGTCCCCTCCATCCCATGTGTCAAGATCAACCGTGGTCGAGGTTGGCTGATTTTGAGCATCAAGTAGAATCGCACTTGCTCGATATTTCTTTGAATCACTTCCGGGTAGGATTAAGGCGCTGGCTGGTCGGGTCTCATTCTTAAAGTCACTGATCGCTCCGTATTTGGGTACATCACTATTCAATGTCGTAACCTCTAGAGGCAACGCTTGCTCATTATCACATTGCAATTGCAATGGTGGCCCCTGTTCCTTGCAGGTTTCTTTAGTTGTCGCCTTGCGCTTTACCTGAAGGGTATAGGTTTTCGTCTCTTGAGGGGTGATCGCAAAACTACCCTTGCAAGTGGTAATCTGAGATTTCATCGCAGGGTCTTTACTACAACTAGCCCCTCCCAATTTTGTGCCGTCGATCTTCAAATCATCCGGATCCACGTTCTCCACTTCGTACTGGAGAAAGGTCTTCCACCCCTTCCATAAGTCTCCTGATTTAAATACCTTGATATTAGGTTTATTGCGCACTTTGAATTCAACTACTCGCGGGGGAACAGGTACCCCATCGAGCCTACTTACCGTTACCTCAATGGGAATGATTGTATCTTCTGGCATGTCACTCACGTCTAAAATATAGGTGGCATTGGTCGAACTGCCGGGACCAAGTTCTAAATTAATCCCAGCTGGTGCTGTAGCTAGTACCGATGTCGTATTAGGCAGATTCACCACACTAAAAGATACCACTTCCCTCCCAAATACCCATCTTCTGCCGGTTGGCAGATCCACTTTGATATTGCTATTGTTGCTTACCTTGTATTTCCCCTGCCCTGACCCTATATTCTTTTGCTCATCAGTCACCTGCACTTCAAGATCGACCAACCCATCGGGTAATTGGGTGGTATTCACAGCATCGAAAATCACCTCGATTTCTTTTGATATATTTCCAAACGTCTTTTTCGTGTAATCACTTAACTCCGCAGTATTATGTTTCAAACTTAGCCCGTTTATCCCATGCCTTGCACAGGCTATTCCCTTTAAAGTCTGGGTGCCTTCTAATTCGGTCCCCTCTTCTGGATCACTGAAGGCAAAGGTTGGATGCGATTGCTGACTATCAAGTTTAAAGTCCCCTGTCCCCGATTGCCCTTGAACGACAGTTACCCCGTCTTCAATGGTCGCGTGTAATTCCCTTGAAGTTAAATCTTTGTTCACGCTCAATAGATCTAAGCGATAGATGATCTGCTTCGTTTGTTTGCCATTGCTGCTTCCCGTGGTTTCGCTGACTTTTGTAACTCCGCAAATAGGATCCGTGAGCTTCATGTCTTCTATGTGCGCATTGTCTTCGCCTTCGAGGGTGATGAATAAGTCGGGCCCTTGCTTGGGTTGATCGGTGGTGATTGTGAGAGTTGGTGGTTGGGGAATACTTGATGGATCCGTTGGACTAACTTTGTCTTTGAGTTCTTGGTAAGAACTCCAGCCATCGTTGTCGGGGTCTAAATCGGGAAGAATGCCTTGGCTGATGGAGGCGCTGATGTTCGGATCTTGTTTGTCGACTTCGTATCTAATGTCACTGCTGGTGAAACTTACGGTCTCGGCGTTGCCGTCGCCGATTTCTTTTTCTACTTCGGCATAGGCGAAGGCGATGGCGTTGCCTGGGGTTAAATATTGAAACTCGATGATGAATTTATACGTCTTGCCGCCGGGGAGTTTGAAGCTCTTTGCTTTTACGGTGCCGGTGGTTTCATCGACCTGCATGGTGGTATCGTGGACTTTGGTTTGGGCGGGTAATTCGTAAACGCGTAGTTGGGCGGCTAGCCAGGGGGTGGCTTGGGCGTTTAGGTCTTGGCTCCATCGGCTGGGGATGGGGATGGATAGGCCTTCGGGGGGTGTTGAGGGGGTGGATGGGATGCTACAGGAAGAGCAGAAAAGAAGAAGAAAACAGAAATAAAATAGAAGATTCTTTCCGCCGGAGGCGGACCAGCCTCTGGCTGGCACCAGCTCTGAATGACATGTTATGCAGGACCTGGCACTCATATAAATTGCCTCCCTCGAACCTCGCTATAGCTGCCTCCTCACCCGAACTCAAGGGGGTTTTGGAAAGTGGCGGGAAGGACTCTTTTCACTTGCTAACGTTCTAAACGTTAGGTATGTTAACGTTATGGACGTTAAGACAATTAATCATCTCTTGGCTGAAGGGAATATCGATCGTGACGATATGTGGCCTCGCATTATTGAAATGGAATCAAAGGCCTATCCGTTTCGCTTTGAATTTGGGCTTGATGAACTACCCAAGAACCCTGGGCTCATCATTATCCGAGGCCCCCGGCAATATGGGAAAAGCACCTGGCTCGATATGAACTTGCGATGGTCGGCTGAGGAATTTGGAAAAGGTTCCTCCTATTATTTGAACGGCGATGAAATTGCTTCAGCTAACGAACTCATAGAAGAAATGAAATCTCTCTACCCTGCCTACTCTAGAGACGCAAAAGTGAAGCGGCTGTTTATCGATGAGATAACTGCCGTTCCAGAATGGGAGAAAGCCATCAAACGGATGGTCGATCAAGGCTTATTCAAAGATGTGCTTATCATCACAACGGGTTCAAAAGCATCCGACCTGCGTCATGGTTCAGAAAGGCTTCCTGGGCGTAAGGGTAAATTGCCCAAGAGTGAATACATATTTTTGCCGATCTCTTACCGAGAATTTAAATTTAATGTTCGAGATATACATGGTGACAAATCGTGGATCGCTTATCTTTTAACAGGCGGCTCTCCTGTGGCTTGCAATGATATTTGCCAATTTGAACGTCTGCCAGAATATTTCATTCAACTCGTGCGTGATTGGGTTTTGGGAGAAATTGTTTCGTCAGGTAGAAGCCGATTGGCTTTAACCCAGCTTTTGCACGTTATCATGCATTACGGAGGTAAACCGGTTGGTTTTGCAAAGCTTGCCCGCGAAGGGGGCCTGGCTAACAACACGGTTGCCAGTGGTTATATCGAAAAACTTTCTGACCTGCTTTCTGTTATGCCATCATGGCCATTAGAGCCCAATAAAAAAACCTTGCTCATGCGAAAGCCTTGTAAATTTCATTTTATCAATCTCGCTGTGGCTATTGCCTTTCATCCATCATCACTTAGGCAGGTACATGAATTTGAAAACCTATCTCCTGAACTACAGGGAATATTTATCGAATGGCTTGTAGCTCAAGAAATATGGCGCCGTAGTGTTTTAACCGAACAAGCAAATCCAGAAGCTATCGGTTTCTGGGCCTCAAAAGAACATGAGATAGATTTTGTAACGCCTGATTTTAAATTCTTCGAAGTAAAAAAGGGACCAGCAAACCCGCTTGAATTCAGTTGGTTCTCAAAAGTATTTCCAAAAGATGAGTTGACGGTTATCTGCAAAACACCGTTCAAATCAAAACAAGTGACAGGTATGACGATCGAAGACTTTTTATTATCGGCTCCAACTTCACTGATCTATCATGAATAGGCTGTTTAGGCATTATTAGCAAAAAGAAACGGCCCCGGAGTAGGGGCCGTTATTGGAGAATGGGGGGTATGGGAACTAGAAACTAACCGTTTTGTCGCTGATATTTTGTAATTGATTGGCTACTGTAAAACCTTGTTTCTTTTTCACGCTAAAAATCATTGTCTCGGTTTTGTGTTGAGTTGTTTTAAATTCGACGCCAAAGGTAATCATCTTCTTTTTCCAAAGTAACATCAGTGCCCCCATGGGCCCAAAGTAGGCTGTGGTGCCTATGGTGGCCCCCACTCGAAATTTGGATTTGCTGTTGCCAGCAATGTTGGTGATTTTTTTACCCGAAATTTCCCGATTCAGATTCTGATATACTAAATCTTTGTAGCGCACCGATAAATGATCGGATTTGCTAAAATCAATAAAACATTTCTTTAACTTGCCTTCGGGGATAAGGCATTTAGCATCATAATAAAATGCATGGGCGTTTTGAGCCAAACAGGTGATGGCTAAACAGAATATAATGATTATTTTTTTCATTTTTTACTCCTTGAACAAATTTGTTATTCAGGAGGAGCAAAAAACCTGCCAAGAAACGGTTACAGGGATTTATTTTTTAGAATGTTAAACAATTATGGGGGATTTTTTTATTTTTATGAGAACTGCCCCTTAGGCGTAGCTGCCCTCTTTGAGTCCGAATTTCGGACATGGAAGTCTGGTTTTCGAACGATGTGAAGATAAAATGGAAGATTGCCACGCCCTTCGGGCTCGCAATGACATTGTCAACACATTGTCAGTTACTCTTGAATATTTTCAATCAGCTCTAGCAAAGAACGTCTTATTTTAAGATTCAAGCCAATTAATTCCTCTATCGAAAGAATCCCCTGCAATTCTGCTTTTAAACTTTGATCGTCGATCAATTCTGCAGTTTTTTGCAGTTTCCCCAAAAAATCGTTCATCGTCATTGATTTGACTTTGGATTGATTGGCGAATTTCTGCCTATCATTAATTTTAGAAAGCCTTTTTTTAAGAACATCTAAATCTGGCTTAATTCGCAGGCGAGTATAAAAATAATAAATATCATAAAGATCTCTCATCAATCCTCTTTCATTCCAAGCCGCCATTTTATGGGCCAAGGATTCTTCTAATTTCATGACTCGAATGACCCTTGGCAACTGATTAACCGAACGAGCAAGAGAAGCCGTACTCATTTCTTGTGATGCGCAAGTTTCACTAACGTTCGCTTCAATTTGTACTTTGAGATCATTGTATTCAAGGATGATGCGCAAACTAGTAGAATGCAGTGAGTGATGAACTTTAGCACCCTCTAACTCAGAAAGGGCTTTTAGAATCGCAGTAACAATATCTTTTTTTGATCGGTAGGGCGCAAAAACGTAATCCAAATCATTAGTATGACGCGGGCAATCCAATAACTTTAACAACATGCCGCCTTTTAAGATGGCCTTAGGGCCAAATCTTTCGGCCAATTTATTCATGACCCAAACCATGAGTGCATCGAGGGATTCAATTTCCGCCATGAAAGACTCCTTTGACAAATTTTATAAACCGAGGGTTTTTGTATTTTTGTAGGTAGCGATATATTATTTTTTTATCTAATTTTTTTATAAAAATATCCTGATAAATATTGAAATAAGGTTTAAAACCTTTTTGGTAAAAATAAAGTGTATCTAAAAAGGCCTTTTCTTTGTTGGCATAACGAATCCCTGTTTTTACTTCATAACCAAAAAACAGATGGGGCGCGATGCCAAGGTGAATAATGGTTCCCAATGGATGTTCGTAAACTCGGCGTTTGCCAACTTTAACGGCATAAACCGTATGGTGTGGCACAGTTCCAATAAGCAAATTTTTGGCAAGTACATTGGCCATGCTGATGTAAGACTTTTCGCAAATACGCTGGCTTAATACTTCTAATTCAAAAGGGGGCATCACATAAAAACCCCGCATAAACTGAAAAAGAATTTTGTGATCTTCCAGGGCTTGTATTTGGCGTTGAAAATGAAGGATGGATTTGTATTCGATTAAATTTTTTAGATCACTTAAAGTAAAAACACCGCTTTGGTTTTGATGAAACTTTTGGAGTTTAAGCAGATTGGCTGGCAAATTCATATAGACAGATAATATAATTTTTTGATATTATCTGTCAATATGAAATTGCCTATGATTTATGGGAATAGTTCAGTAAACTCTTGATCAGTCAAAGCATGTTTAAAAATAAGAAAATCATATAAAGTCCCGGAAAAATGCGGATTTCCCGGATGAAAGGATGTAATATTCCCAATAATAAGTGACCCAGGATTTGATTGCGGCATAAAAGTTGTATTATCAACAGGTTCTTTCTTTAAATTTTTATTTGTTTGAAGAATTTTAAATATCTTGTCCTTAGCACCATAAGAACAAACCGCAGCAATGTTGTCCCCAAACGCAATGTCATACTCATCATAATTAATAGCAGGTTCGCTATAGCCTCCACCTTCAACCGTTCCAACAACCGTTCCAATGACACCCAATCTTAACTGGAGATGGTCATAATCGGGAGGATTGGGTTGTAGACGAAAAGTATAACCTCCACCACCCAATCTTTTATCAGCTATCTCCTGATAGGCAGAATAAATAATCCCCAATTTGAATTTTACACCTATGGTCATTGATTCAGGGTTTAAAGAATCGCTATTTTCAATAACGACCTCTGTGTCTTGGCCGTTAAAGACTAAACCATTGATTAACCCATCCATGCTGGATGTCATAAATGTGCCTTGTGGAATGCCGTGGTTGCTGTTGCCGCTGTAGTCGCAGATGGTTTCGGCTGGGTCATCGGCATCATCACACGTGATGTTATCCTTGGGATCTTCGTTGAACCGTACCCATAACACTAGATCTTGGTCACCCGTGGTTACGATTTTTTCCATGGTACCCAGCACATTGCCTTGTAGCTTGGCTAACTTTTCCAATCGAATCTTATAATCGGTTCTGGGTTCCAACCTCGATTTGTCGAGGGTGATGATTGCACCATCTTTGCCCTCTTTTTCAAAATCGGTAGGACCTTCTTGTAATTGCTCGTTCAACCGAATTGCCTTTACTCGATAAGAACCACTGCTTGGCAGTTGGATTTCATCGGGTTCCTCATCATTCTTATTACTCACAACTCCGTAGCTTGGAATCGAGGGGCTAAGATTAAGCCCTTGAATCTTAATATTTTGACCGTTGTTTTTAGAACCTCGGACTGCCGTGAGTGTGTAGTTATTTTCCCCTATTTGTTTTACTTTGCGTTTCACCTCACCCTTACAAACATTGATCCCCTTCATGATTGGATCTTCGGAACATGGAAGCACTTCACCTGCTTGCTTATCACCACTTACCTCCACTGTGTCGGTATTCACGACCTCGTAACGCAAAACAATTTCATATCCAACTGGGGCTTCGAGAATTTCACTACTAAATTGCTTGATCTGGGGATTATTGCGTACCTTGAAAGAAATCACCCGAGGTGGTTCATAACTTCCATCTGCCTTCTTAACCTGCACT
>JACPFA010000031.1 GCA_016183235.1 Deltaproteobacteria bacterium | reverse complement strand
ATAAGCTGAGCAATCCATTTGCTTTGGGAAACCTTAGCAGATTGAGCCGCGGTTCTCATTGCCTGTTCAGTGTTTTCGTCAAGGTAAATGGTGACTTGTCCCATAAAAACTCCTAATATAAGTTAACTTATAATTGTTTTATAGCACGTTGTCAAGCGTGGTATCCACAAATACATGTCTTGCGAGCTCAGCTAAATAACATGTCATTCTGAGGCCAGCAGGCCGAAGAATCTTCCATTTTATTTTAGTTTCTTAATCTTAGGTCCGCCGGCCTTTCCCTTCTCTCCCGGTGTTTCCCCTTCAATTCTCTCCGCCCCAGCACCCGCAGCCGTGGTTGCCTCTCTGGCCCCGCGAACCCTGCGTGTGCGCCCCCCTTTGCCACCATTGCCCGCAGCCGCTTCCGCAGGTGCAGTTGCCGCGCTACGGCGCTCGCTTAAGAACGTTTGGGTATCAGGCAAGGCATCCGCTGATCGCATTATGATAATGGCCCCCCGTATGCCCGCCAAGGCCAATTCTTCGGGCGTGCTATCTGCTGGCACTGCAGCGATCACTCTCCGCAACCAAGCCGGATCCATGTGTTCCCCAACTTGGTTGCGGAGCACGGTAAAAAGTTCTTCTACGGTGGTAAAAGGTTTGTCGCGCAACATGGCCTCAACATGGCTCCAAAAAACCGCTTCGCCATTGCCAGCGGTGGCTAAGCCCCGCAAGGTGGCCAACAAGTTTGCAGCATTGAGTGGCGCCCGAATGGGGAGTGCCGAAACTTTTTGGGTGTGCCCCTGGAGTTGTGCAAGTAGGGCATCGCGATATTGTTGAAGGTTCATGCCTTGGGGAGGCACAATCAAATGATCGGTCATTTGATGCGGGGGCAGGGGAGTGGTGCCGGCCCGTTGCAAGCCCCCCATGGCTTCTCGAATTTGTTTATTGAGTTCTATGCGATTACCCTCGGCCTGTTGACGATCGGCGGCCAAGGCTTGTTCGAAACCGCGTTGGTATTCTTCATAACTTAGGCCACTCGTATCAACGGCCTCGGCCCAAATCGCCAATTCGAATGCCTTATCCCAAGGGACTCGGTCGCTGGGGTGACGCATAGATTGATAGTAGCCATGTTGCCATTGCGCGTGCACAATCCGAGATTTTTTAATTTTTGGTTCCCATTCCAAGCGCTGTTGGGCGAGTTTTAATTTTTCTTGTTCAGCCTCTAATCGGCTTTCCCAAGTTTCACCCTGAGCAAGCTCAAGGGTGTCATGGCGCCCCTCTGTCATTGCGAGCGTCCGCGAAGCAATCTCGCTTGGGTTACTTGGGATTGCTTCGCCCTGCTGGGCTCGCAATGACAGAGGTTTAGCCAACTCGGCTTCAATTCTCTCTCGCTCCTTAATCACCCGCGCCACCTCTACCCGCAGACGTTCCGGAGAACATTCGGGCGCACGTTCAAAGTCAATCCGATCAGCAATTTCACTTACCGGTTTGCCCGTCTTTTTTGCTAGCACCGCAATCACGTCAGCCGCCTCCACTCGACCCGTGGGCCAACGCACGTCTGTGGTCTTTTCCATAGCAGCAAGTCTTGTTTGTAACGTTCGTAAATTTTCTCGAGCCTTCAATACCGCCGTGCCGCGTTGCCCAGCTTCTGCATGATCGCCTTTGCCTAATGCATCATACATAGCCGCTTCAGCCTGCTTCAACGCCTCATAACTTGAGCGAATTTTTTGCACCAAGCTTTGCATGCGCTGCCACTCCGCCATTAATTTTCGGTGTTGGGCCTCTAAGGCAGACCGCTCGCTGGCATCGGCAATCTCAAAACGGGCTTCGATATCTCGAATGGCTTGCGGCCTAAGGTCAGCCCCAATGGCCGCTGCGGCACTGGCTTCTTTGACTAAGTCAAAGGCCTTGTCGGGCAAGAAGCGATCTTTAATATAAGCCGAGCTTCCCAAAATAGCGGCCTCTAAGGCCTCGGCCGAAATAGCAACATTATAATGTTGTTCTAAAAATCGCCGGCGGCCCAGCAGCATGGCAAGTGATTCACGGAAGCTAGGTTCTTTTACAGGTATTCGCAAGAAACGCCTGCCCAAGGCCTTGTCGCCGGGGCTAAGCCAACCGGTGCCTTCAATGATGCGCTCCCATTCTTCATCGGTGGTGGCGCCGACCATTTGGAAACCCCTGCGTGCCAAGGCTTCTTTGAGGATATCGCCCGCACCGCTTGCACCCTCGGCTGCACCCGCTTTTACGATCACGTGCAATTCATCGATAAAGATGACCACTTCACCTTCACTAGCCAAAACTTCTTTAATAGCCCCTTTCAAACGTTCTTCAAATTCTCCACGGTATTTGGTGCCTGCCACCATGGCAGCAATATCAAGGCGTATAAGGCGTTTGCCGCGCAATTGTATCGGCACATCGTTGTGCACCAATTGAATTGCCTTGCCTTCTACCACGCCCGTTTTTCCAACCCCTTGCCCACCGGTGGGTGCCACGTTGCCTTTTTCGGGGTCGATCAATTCTTCATCCATTTTATCCAGTTCGGCTTGACGGCCAATGATTACATTCAGCTCACCTGCCGCTGCCGCATAAGTCATGTCGTAGCCAAAGCGGGTGAGCATAGGATATTTGACTGGGTCTAAACGTTCTCGATACTTGGGATTAACGGGTTTGCTGCGCACACTCAAGGCCACCAAGCCATCGCCTAAGGGGAGGCCTTCTAAAAATCGTCTTTCTTCGGCATCGGCGGTACTTTCAGTTGTTGCCAATCGTTCGCTGGCATCGACCAACAGTTCAGGGCGAATCGGTTCACTGCTTCCAGCGGCCGCATGGGTGCTGGTTTCTAGAGTAATGCGAGTAGCCTCTAAGGTGCGCAGTTGCTCTAGTTGTATTTCACGAGCAGATTTTGCAACGGCCTTGGCCTCAGTGGCTTGAACGGCAGCCGCTTTTCTTTCAGCGGCTTCCAATTGTAGAGCAGCCTCTTTTTGTGCCGTTCGGGCTTGTCTTACAACTAGCCCTTGTTCTCGATAGGCCAGGCGAGCTTGGGTGTAGGCTGTATGAGCCTTTTGATAATCGGCTTGTGGTTTGGCGCCAAAGACCCCAAGCAGTCGAGCCCTTTCGTCATTTAATCCTAGACCTCCTGAGGGAACGGCTGCAGGGGGTAGTTCTGTTGTGTCTGCTCCGGCACGTTTCTTTCTTTGTCCTAAATGGCCCAATGCACTCCTGGCTCGAACCCAGGCTGCACGTGCTTGCTTGTGAGTTTGATCCAGTTCGTCCTGTTTGGTTACAGCTTCAGCTAATTGTCGTTCAGCTTCTGTTAATCTGTCACGAGCTTGCTCTAACTCTTGCTGTGCAAGATTGCGATAAACCGTACCCAAGGCGCTTGCATGTGCGGGTACCCATCTTTCAACAAAGCGGGTTTGTGCGTCAACCACCAGCGGGCCTGAAGTGGGGGCTCCTTCGCGTACGACGGGGTTTGGGTCGAGGGCAAATAATTGATGAGGATTGACGGCTTGGCCTTGTAGCCCTGCAATGCGCATTTGAGCCAAACAACGTTCGAGGAGGGGAGAATCCATCCCCATCAACCCTTCAAAAAATGCCCGTCGTTCGACCAAGATTTCTCGCAGCATGTCTTCGGTAAAATCTCCACTCAGCCTCACCTGATCTAATTCAGGTACCACCGATGATTGCCCTTCGGCCACCCCAAAGCGGTCGGCATAGGCTCTAAAAAGCAAGTGAGTGGTCACTTCGTGCACATTGGCAATCTCGAGGCTCAACCGCAAACGGTTGACATCGGTGTTCAGGCTTGCGGCAATGGGTTCGAGTGTCGTTACCACCCGATCACGTAATTGGTTTTGAAATTCTTCAGTGGCCCGCTGTTCCGCCGCCAGTCTTGCTTCTAAGTCGGCTACACTGGCTTCTGTCATTGCGAGCCCAACATCCTCTGTCATTGCGAGCCCACCAGGGCGTGGCAATCCCCTCGGTTTAACCGGTGAGATTGCTTCGCCCGTTGGGCTCGCAATGACAGGGGGCCCGGAGTTCACCATGACAGAAGCCGCCCTTTCCCTAAGCGCATCGCGGCTAGCTTCACGCTTGTCTCGTTCTGCAGCAATGGCGGCTCGCAGGCCGTCCTTGCGAGTTTCTTCCCATGCCACCATATTTTCCATGCCCACTTGCATGTCATCAGGCGCCTTGGCTTGGCCCCAAAAAAACCGTCGCCCGCGATCAAAAGTTTTCGTATCGGCGGTTAACAAAACGCGCGCTCCGCGGCGCAAGCCAAAGGTGCCATGTCTTGAAAAGGCTAAATACAAGGGTGGCGAATGGGGTTCGGCCGGGTTTTCATAAATGCCCACATTCCCCCAAAAATGCCTTTCTTGGGCGCCATGCAAAAAACCCACTAAGCGAAAGGTCTGGGGCGCTTGGGTGCGGGTGAACAATTCAAATTCGGTGGGATGCTCATTGGGGCCACGGCTAAAGCGAATTTCATAACGGCCACCGGCTTCGGTTTTTACTTTAAAACTTTGTTCTTTGGGTTTGGTCACCGCAAGGGTCTCTGAGGCTGGTGGGATGTAAAGGGTAGGGGCCCCACCTAGCACCGATGGGCTAATTAAAATTCGAAGCCCACGCCCGTCGGAATATTGAGCAAGTGACGACTGCCCCGATCGAGATTGCCACGCTTTATCATGGGTCCCCGCCTTCGCGGGGATGACATTGCTCGCAATGACACCATCATACTGTAATGCCCGAGCTTGTCCGCTCGGATCAATCAAGTACACCTGCGACGGAAATTGTTCCCCCGTGTAAAGCGCCAATTGTATACGTCGGCCGTCGCCTAGGTCCCAGGCGATGGTGCGCACTTGTAAAGGCCGCACCGTGACCTTGCGTTCCCGTTCTCGCGGTGCACGCAGCTTAGCCACGCCGCTTCGTGTAGCATCGATTTCGCCTACAACTTTACCCCCTTCAGGTTTGGTCACGCTAGCCAGCCCCCGCAAGGGCCCTTGTTCTACACTCATTTCGGCCGTGCGAGTTTCGTCGAGCACGGCATCACTACCCTTAAGCACCAAGGTTTGATTTTGCCACTCCACAGCCGGTAATATCGGGCGATCTTTTCCTAACGGCTTGGTTAAATCATCCCGCGCCCTATCTGCCAAGTTCATAGCATCCCGGCCGTTCCAAGTGGTCAAGTCTGACACCAACTGTCGATGGGCATCCAGGTCAAAGCGATGGCGAATGGCCTCCCATCCCCAAGGAAAGCCGTAAAACCCAATAATGATCACCAACAGCGAGATCCCTGCCATCGACAAAGGGTTGTTTTTGATCCATTTACTGATTTCATCCATCAGGCTCTTGGCCTCGTCGGGGTCTAAAAGTTCATCTTCTAGTTTATCTCTAATGCTCTGCAATAGCTCGGGAGGGAGGTCAAGCTTGGGTGCAGGTACAAGCTTGCCTTGATTATCCTGAAACTGCCCATCCTCAATCCAAAGCTTTAAGTTTTCTAAAATTTTCTGTTTATGAGCCACGGGTAGAATGTTTTTTCGAATCAAATAAATATTGTTACCTGCCCGAATATTGTCGGGCCCATGATTACAGATCTGATCGCCTGGGGTTAGTAATCCGATAGTTACCAAATGTTCAGCTGTCTCCCGTGGCAAACTAAGTTCAAGCTTTTCAAATTTCTGAAAGACAGTTTCGCACTTGCTGTGCAAGCGATCGATCTGTTCAAAATAACCATAGGCCCCCCAATAGAGTTGGCCCGCTGGGGGTTGCAAAAACCCATTGAGGTTTTTAAAATCATCGAGGGTTACCGTGAGCGCACGGCGGCAGAGGGTCAATTCAGGGTTTTGAGTTAATTCCAATTGCAAATGTTCTTGGGCAGAGTCGTGGCGCAAAGGAATAGCCCCCACGGGAAAATTGTAACCCCAAAAACTTCTAGCCTTAAGAGGAGGTGGATTCTGAACTTCAGCTTGCCCAAGGGCGCTGGCCTGCATGTAAAAAGGCTTGTAAGCAAAGCGATCATTAGCGAGCGGCGCACATTCCGCTACGGATAAATCTTTGAGGTGTTCTTGTAGATAGGCGAGGCTATTGTCAAAAAATTTAGGGCCGATGATGATAGGCGGAGTGCCTGCAGCCAATTGAATAAAATGAACCTTGGGCGGTTCAGGTTTTTTTTCTGGGGTTGATGGTGTATAATCGAGTTCGACTTCGGGTTCTGCCGAGGGAAGTGAACCTACATGGTAAAATTCAGGTTTTTTTAATTCTTGCAGCCGGGCAATGACCGCCTGTAATCGTGCTTGAGATTCAGGAAATCCATAATAATAAAGCCCTTCGCCACTTTCGGTTGCAGGATAAAGCTGCACCCCTTCACCAGGTTTAAATAGTCCTAATGCCACAAGGGTATACAACGTTTTTTGTGCGACCGGAAAGCGCACGTAAGGTTGAGTATTTTCGGGCGCCGATACGGGGCCAACAACTCCAACCCCTGCAGCACCATCATTGCCTAAATTGTTCGGTGGTTCTACCATTTATAGCTGTCATTGCGAGCGAGCCCCGTGGGCGAGCGTGGCAATCTTCCGTTTATTTTGTCGTTTAATTACCCCTGCCGCGCTTAATCTAAGTGTTTCTTTCGACAACCCCCACCAATTGTTGTGAGATTTTTAAGAAAATGTCATTGCGAGCATAGCGAAGCAATCTTCCATCTTATTCCATTTAATAATCAATTCTACTCGTATATTAATAAAATTTAGCAACTAAATACACACAATATCGATGGTTTTCTGTCATTGCGAGGCCAGCCGGCTCCTTCGGCAAGCCTCAGGATAAACTCCGCAATCCGATGCAGAGCATCGTCCCGAGACCTTGCGAGGGATCTCCTCGTTTGCAAGAGATCCTTCGGCTAAAGCCTCAGGACGACCTTCGGTCGGATTGCCACGCCCAGCGCCTGTCCTGAGGCTTTGCGAAGGAGGCTCGCAATGACAAACAAAAGGAGCCCATATGCCACCCTCAGTAACCATTTCCCCCGATTTTAATCACCCCGAATTTTATGTCGATTCTAACGGTGCCATTCGCACCGAGCCCTTTGCTCAAGTCTCTCAATTAGCCTGGGCAGTCCCAGGCCAAAGTAGTTTTGCCGAAGTAGGGGGGCAAGAAAACCTTTATCCCTTCCGACCTCAGTACCTTAAAGTCGGCGATGCCCCACCCATTCGTGCCCTAGTTTTCCAAGACCAAGCCTTAGCCCGCCAAGTAACTGCGCGTTTGGGGGGTAACCCATGGCGAGAGGGTTATCAATTAGTACTATTTTCTAACCAGGCCGATCCCTCTTTTACGGGTTATGCCTTAGCCCCCATGGCTTCAGGGGCAAGCCTTGCCTTTACGGGCCAAATTTACTTGCCCACCAGTGGTAGAATCAATGGTGTGTTGGAGCCCCTTTACCAAGGCTTAGCGACCTTACTAGGTATGCAGCCATTGGCTGTTGAAGTGGGTTTGATAACCGGTTTATCTCCCATCCCTCTAGATGTGTTAAGAGCCAACTCCACCGAAAGAATCGAGAATGCTTACCAAGCCCTTAACCACCCAGCCGCTGTTGAATCTTATGGCCAGATCAAAGATGCTATCGATGATATTTTAAAAGAGGGTTATGAACTTTCTAATCCAATGCGAGCTTGGTTACTTAGTCTTTCCCTCCGATTGAATATTGTTATAACTCAAGGTGATGGCTATTTAGCTGGCCAGCCCCTCTTAGCACTTGAAGATGGCCAAGTGCCTCTCCAAGTTTTCCAAATGTTGTTCGCTCATCCCGACCACATTCTTGCCTTAGAAGCTTTAGCCAAAATCGCCAGCACCCACGGGATTTATGCAGCCACAGATCATGAAGTCGAAGTTGCTCGAGCTATATTTTTATTAGAGGCTTTGAGCAAATTGAGCTTCAGCGCTTATTATCAAAGATACTCGGCCAACCCACCTGCTTTGTATTGGGGAGTGCTGCGTCGTTTACCTACAGAAGCCTTGCCCCAATTTGTGGAGTTATTTGATATAATAGACGATATCTGGGAATATAAAGTGGGCTTGCCCTACCCAAATTTAACCCGGGCTGAAAATGTTGATAAAGTTTGGCAAGCAACGTTAAGTGCGATGGCCCAAGACGATGACCTTATCGCATTCTTTGCAACCGAAGAAGGCTTAAGCGCCTTGCAATATTTGCAACAAGAATTGCAAGGCCCCCCAGTAGACTCAAGAGCGCCACATCCTATGATGGATGAGTTTGGTGAAGATCCCCTTCCAATGACTGCCCCAGAGCGGGGCTTCGACCCCGGCCAGCCCGCAATCGCCCGTGCTGCGCCAGCTTCAACGCTCGTCCCAGGAGCCATGCCCCCTTTGCGAGCAGACCAAGCCGCATTCCCCCCTCAAGTCGTTGCTGCCCTTACAGAGGCAGGTATCCCAGAGCGCCTTTGGCCAGCCGTCTACGCCCACATTGGCGAAAATCCCTTCGCCAGCCCCGAACTTTTTAATAGAATGGATACGCTGCTGCGTGAGCACAGTGTTCCCAGCACCACCCTCGATAGCCTGCGTAGCCTAGCCGAAAGCCGCGGCCTTCTCGAACACACCGATCGCCTTCCCGGTGGCGAGGGTAGGGGGAAATAGTTAAAAGGTTATAATATTTTTTTACTGAGGCAAGCTTAAGCCTATTCTGTATAAAAGCAAGGACGTAGTTCAGACTCAAGAACGAACTTAGAAGCTTGTCGGATGATGGCTCGTAAAGTACCGCGATCGATTTCTTTATGATTAGGTATGGTTAATGTCTGGACTAATTTCTCCCGTGTTATCCGCCTCAACTTCATGTGACTTCCGCGTTGCGAATGCAGGCAAAAACCAAATTTTGATAATACCGCAACAACATCAGAACCAGAAAGAAGCTTCAACTTAGGCGGCATAACGGGAGGTTTCAATTTCCATTGTAATAAGGATGTTAGGATCTTCGATAAAACCAAGGGCTTTTAAATCCTCTCCGTCTAGGTGTAGAGAAACAGCCTCCTGCAGGTTTTTAAGGGTTTCATCCAAGGTTTTTCCTTGGGTTACAACGGGAATCTCTACACATTCGGCAACATATTGTGCCTCGCCCTTATATAAATAAGCTTTAACAGTATGTTTTTTCATCACTTTTGATCATAAAGAGTTTGTCATGAAAAGACAAGTCGTTTCTATGGGCTTGTTTCTATGGGCTTACTAGCCGAAAACCGCGGCCTCCTCGAACGCACCGAACTCACACCCGGCGGCGAGGGTAGGGGGGAATAAGCCCCGCCTTATAAGTAATATGGCACGCGAATTTCAGGGGAGTCGTGAGGGAAATCTCGTGTATTGCGAGTTACCAACAGGCTGCCATAACAGCGAGCCGTTGCCCAAATGATGGCATCAGGAATGCGAATTTGGTATTTGCGCCGCAGCAAAACTGCTTCTTCAGCAATTTCATGGCTCAAAGGCAATAACTCAAAACTCGATAAAAACTTTTTCAACAAACCCGTCTCTGCTTCGTTTTTTGCACCTACCAACACCTCCATCCAAGTGATGATGCTAATGCTAGGTTCGGTGTGAGTCTGAAGTTCTTGTTCGGCAGGGGAGATGCCCCTTAGGTAGTCCACTAAAATATTGGTATCAAAGACAGCCTTTAATCCCTTAACGCCATTCATTTCTCAGTTTGTCCTCATAGGCTAGGCTGTCAGTTTTGCGATTTTTCCAAATGCCAAATAGATTGGGGCGTTTTTGCTTTGCCTTGGTACTTTTAAGAAAGAGAGCCAAGGCCTGCCGAATAATTTCTGAGCGCGACTTTTTTTCTTGCCTCGAAATTTCCGTCAACTGTTCAATAATAGGATGGGGAATATCGACCAACGTTTTCATATGCTGAGACCTTGTTATATATGGATCCTCAGGTCCTAGCCCGGGATGACGCAATATCGTCATGCCGGACCTGATCCGGCATCCATTCTACCTCTTTATATATAATATATCTATATATTATATAAGTCAAGTATTTTTACGATATTTCCCCAACGCCATTAAAGGAAAGAAATGGCGGTAGCCATGGTAGCGGATATAAAAATGCCCGGGGAACCCTGTGCCGGTAAATTCAGGCTCGGGCCATTCGCCACTAGCGGTTTGATTCCTCAATAAAAATTCAATCCCGGCTTTAACTTCGCTCGAATCACCTTCGCCCGCCGCCATCAACCCCATTAAGGCCCATGCGGTTTGCGAGGGCACGGAGCGATGCCAGGGAATGTAACGATGTTTTTTATAACCCTCCGGCGATTCGCCCCAGCCGCCATCCCCGTGTTGGGTCGATTTTAACCAGCGCACCGCTTGTTGAATGCGCATGTCTTTCATGTCGAAGCCAATAGCTGCCAATCCCGTTAACACGCACCATGTGCCATAAACATAGTTAATGCCCCAGCGCCCCCACCAAGCCCCGGTTTTATCTTGGGTGTTAAAAATAAATTGCACGGCCTTTTTAATAAATGGGGTGTTTTTATCTTCGCCCAACAGGCCAAACAGCTCCAGCGCCCTGCCGGTGATGTCGGGGGTAGGGGGGTCGAGGCAGGCACCATGGTCTGAAAAGGGGATGCGATTGACCCATTCTTTCGAATTATTAACATCAAAGGCCGCCCAGCCGCCATTGGCCGATTGCATCGATTTAAGCCAGTTAAGCCCCCATTGAAAGCCGTCCATCAATTCACGGTTGGGTAAATCGCATTTAAATAATAACGTGAGCACCGCAATCGTATCATCCACATCGGGAAAATAATCGTTTTCAAATTCAAAGGCCCAGCCACCCGGTTTAGCAAAACGGTTTTTCTTGGCCCAATCGCCACGGGTCTGCGTGATTTGTTTGGTGAGCAAATAACGCCCTGTCTTTAATATCTCCGGGGCATCGCTGGCCACGCCGCTATCGAGCAGGGCAAGCGCCGCCCAGGGCGTGTCCCACACCGGGCTAATGCAACATTGTTGGTGAATAAATTCTAATTCAGCAAGCGCCGTTACTTCGTGATGGATGAGGCTCTTGGGAACCGAGGCCAAATCTTTTTTACAAACTTGTTGAAAGGTTTTAAGCGCATTCAAACTTTTACGAATCACTGGGTGATCAGCGCCATAGCCCATGGCGTGAAAAGACAGCGCTGCATAATTAAGGGCAGGGAAAATATCTTCGGTTTTGGCAATATGCGATTCAATATATTTTTGGCATTTTTTTAAGGCCAAAAAATTGATGGGATTAAACTTCGCCAAGGGGTCGAGCCATTTAAAAACTTTGTCTAATTGAATGGTAAAATTTTCAAAAGAAAACAGCCCTCGCTTGGTTTTAAAACGAAAATCTCGTTCGCTAGGCAATTCCACAAAAAGTTCATCAATATTTAAAACGCCGCGTTTCGTGGGTTTATAATGAAGCACCACCAAAAGTGGCACAATAGTGGCGCGGGCCCAGCTTGAAAATTCATAAATGTTGATGGGCAACCAAGGGGGTAGCAACATTAAAAAAGGCGGCATGGCTGGGCAGGCCTGCCAAGGGATAATATCAAATAGGGCCAAATGAATGCGGGTAAAAACCCTTACCTTGGTAAGGCCGCCGTGTTTAAGAATAAATTTACGGGCCCGTTTTAAGGCGTCGTGTTCAGGCTTAAGGCCCGCCAGCCGTAATGCCATGTAACATTCAACCGTGGTGCTTAGGTCGCCCGGGGCTAGGTAATAAATGCCCCAAGAACCGTCACTGCGTTGCTCCCGTAACATGCGTTGGCACAAACCCGATTGAATCGTGGCATCGACTTTACCCAAGAGGTGGGTGAGCATGACATATTCGGCACCAATGGTTTCGTTGGCCTCTAGGGTGTACCACCAATAACCCGCATTAAATTGATGTTTTAAAAGCAGACGTTGGGCCCTTTGCAAGGCCTCATTTAAAGACGATGGTTCAGTAGCAACAGCGGGTTTAGTGCCGGGAAGTCTCGTAACACCGGTAGGCATAAGCTAGTCATCCTCACGCATCAACGCGTGTCATCCTCCGCGTAGGCGGAGGACCCATAATGTATATTATGTTAAATTAAATCAGGAACCATCAGAATGGATTCCTGATTTAATTTAACATAATATACGTGGCTATTTTTTGAGGAAGTACCCTCCTTGTCATCCCGGACTTGATCCGGGATCCATGATGGTTTACCTCCCGCTTAGTACTTATCATCATCATCTTCAAAATAATCGTCTTCAGACGTTTCTTCCAATTCTTCTAGCTCTTCTTCTTCATCCTCTTTATATTCATCGTCTTCCCATGCCTTCTTTTTAGTCAAATATTCCACATCATCAGGATCCACCACATTAGCCTCAATGTGATACCCCTCATTCTCACCAAAGTAATCGGCTAGAATTTGATTAAGGTTGTCTAAATCTTCTTCGCTATTAACCGCCCCTGAAATGACCAATTCATCCCCCTCATAAATGAATTCCAGGCGATCAATATTAATATCCCCCTCTTGACGAAGAGTCTTTTTAAGGTCCTTAATGAGTTCTAACTCGGTTAATTCATCAATTTCCTTAGGCATAGCTGAATACACCCCTATTAATATGGTTTTTGGTTGTTGGAATGGCCCGTATGTCAAATTTTGTCAAGCTTGGCAAGACAGTTTTAGAATAAATGTCATTGCGAGCGAGCACCGTTTGCGAGCGTGGCAATCTTCCTTTTTATTCTTCAATTCATCTGCACATTGCCGCACCTAAAAATAGTTTAAGAAGTCGGCTTAAGGCTTCCAGGGGTCCGTGTCGTCCGGCGGTTACGGCCGCCGGACGCACTCAAAGTCTCAGCTTTCACGGCTATATAGCCATAGAGGTGAAAGCTGGAGTTTATCCCGAGCAATAGCGAGGGGACAAACCCCTTCCAGCCTTAAGCCGACTTCTTAAACTATTTTTGTGATAGTTAAAATTCCCATAACTGTTTACTTACTTAAAAAAATCTTTATAACATGGCAAATCGCTTTCTTTAAATTGGGGTTCTGAGCTTGGAACGGATTAATTATTTAATAGCCCTGTTTTTGCTTCTCATAAGCAGCCCCCTGTGGGCCGAAAACAGGCCTTTAAATTTGGCCGAATGCTTTGAACTTGCCAAAAATTTTCATGAATCCATTCCCCTTGCCGTCGAAGATATTAAACAAGTTCAGGCCCGTTTAACCCAAACCGTGGGGGCCATTACTCCCCAAATAAGTTTTAAATTTACGGAAACAATTCAAGAAAAGGCCTCGCATAGTGGCGAGTTAGAAACTTTTACCCGGCAATTTCGGCCCGAATTAAGTCTCACCCTCACCCAACCCATCTTTCATGGGCTTATTGAATTTTATGCCATCAAAAAATTAAAATACGAGAAGCGAGAAAAAACTTGGCTTAAAAAAGAGGCCGAACGGGCCTTGTTTATCAATGTGGCCGAAAGTTATTACCGGGTAGTTTTTTTAGAACGTAATATCACCACCACCGGCCACATATTGTCGGTGTTGCGTGAGCAATTAGCTGAACTTATTGAATGGAAAAATTTAGGTAAGGTTCGCGATGCTGAAATGGTCCGCCAACAAGCAACCGTTGCCCTGCTGGAGGCAGATCTTAGCAAACTGAAAAGTGAACGGAATGTTGCTTACGAAGTCTTGGGCTATTTAACAGGGCTTAATCCTCAACCCAAAATTTTAATTCAAAGCCCGCTCCAAGAAAAAATAAAACCTTTAGCAGAATATCTACATTTATCTGCCAATCGCAGCGATGTTCAAGCCGCTGCCCTTCGCGCCAAAATGGCTGAAAGCGCTGTAAAGATGGCTAAGGGCGAATTTTTTCCCAAAGTTGATTTAGAGGCCAACTATTATCCTTATCGCGTAGGTTTTTTAAGTAACATTGATTGGGATGTTACCCTCAATGCCAAAATTCCCCTTTTAAAGTTAGACAATTTTGGCAAACTCAAAGAGGCCAAATCTAAAAATTTGCAAGAACAGTTACGCAAACAACAACAAGAGCGTTCAGCGCAAAATGATATTAGGCAAGCTTACACTCAATTAATGGGAACCCTTAACCAGCTTAAGAAATATCAACAGGCGGTTTATCTGGCCAAAAAAACCTACGATTTGCTTAAGGCCGATGTTCGTTTAGGGCAAGCCACGCAGCTTGAGATTTTACAGGCCCAAAAACAGTGGCTCGATGCCAGTTGGCAGCGGGATCAGGCTGAAATTCAAGCCTGGCAGGCGTATACCCTACTCAAACTTCACGTGGGAGTTTTTGAATGAGACCTCTAAAAACGACCCATCTGCGGAGCCTGTCCAGAGCGCAAGCGAAGGATCACCCACAAAGCCGCGATCCTCACATATTTCCATATACGCTCCGGTCGCGTCTTTGCGGGCGCCTTGCATCTGGGCCCTTTTTAGAGGTCTCAGACTATTTGAGGTTTTCCCATGAATATTTCTGATATCTTCATCAAAAAACCGGTCATGGCGTGGATGCTTATTGCGGCGATCATTCTCTTTGGTGTGCTTTCACTAAAAGATTTAGGTATTGGCGAAATGCCCGATGTGGATTTCCCCGTGGTTACGGTTTCAGCCACTTACCGCGGGGCAGCCCCTGAGGTTATGGAAAGTGATGTGGTCGATGTGATCGAAGATGCCCTCATGACGGTTGAAGGCATTCGTCAAATCGCCTCGTCGGTGCGTCAAGAAGGCGCCAGCATTACCATCGATTTCAATTTAGAACGCGACATCAATCAGGCCATGCAAGATGTGCAAAATAAAATTGCCCAAATTCAATCCCGCCTGCCCAATGATTTAGAACCCTTGGTGGTGCGCAAAACCAACCCCGAAGATAATCCTATTTTGTGGATCTCTCTTTCTGCCGATAAACCTTTGCGCGAAATCATCACTTTTGCACGCAATCAAATTAAAGATCGTTTGCAAACCGTCGATGGCGTGGGCGAAGTGATGGTGAGTGGCTATGTTGACCCTAATTTGCGGCTTTGGCTCCACCCCGACAAATTACAACAGTATGAATTAACCGCCCAAGATGTGCTCGATGCCATTGCCCGCGAACATGTTGAAATACCTTTAGGCCGCATTGAAACCCCGCAATACGAATATAATTTGCGTTTTATGGGTGAGGCCACCCCCGAAGAATTTGGCAATATCCTGATTACCAAACGCGGGGGCAAGCCTATTTTTAAACCCATTCCCTTAAAAGAAGTGGCCACCATCGAGTTAGGCCTCGACGAGCTTCGTCGCATCAGCAGGGCCAGTGGCAAAACCGCGGTGGGTTTAGGTATAAAAAAACAGCGTGGCTATAATACGGTGGCGGTGGGCGATGGGGTTAAAAAACGGGTTGAAGAAATTCAAAAAACTCTTCCCTCTGAATATGTTTTGCGAGTCAATTTCGATAGCACCCAATTTATTCGCGATTCCATTGGCGAGATGCGTTTTGAACTAACCTTATCGGCCATTCTCACTGCCATTGTTTGTTTGCTATTCCTAGCCTCTTTTAAAAGTACCTTTAATATTTTATTGGCCATCCCTACTTCAATTATTGGCGCCTTTTTCTTCATGGACCGCTTTGGGTTCACCTTTAACAATTTTACTTTTCTGGGTTTAACCCTGGCCATAGGGATTGTGGTGGATGATGCCATCATGGTGTTAGAAAATATTGTGCGCCACCAAGAATTAAAGCAGCCCCCCATGGTGGCTGCCAGTATTGGCGCCAAAGAAATTACGGGTGCTGCAATGGCCACCACCTTTGCCGTCATCGCTATTTTTATCCCCGTGGTTTTTATCAAAGGTGTGATTGGAGAGTTTTTTTATCAATTTGGTATGGTGATGAGCATCACCGTTGTTTTGTCTTTAATCGAAGCTTTGAGTTTTACCCCCATGCGTAGTTCGCGCCTGCTTTATATTCACACCCAACCCAATGCGTGGGCAAGATTGGTGGATCGTGCCTTTGCGGGTTTAAAACAATTTTATGCCTCAGCCTTAGAATTTTGTTTAAACTACCGTTGGCGGGTGATTACGTTAAGCCTTTTAATTTTTGTTAGCTCGCTTGGTATCCTTCCCAAAATTAAAAAAGAATTAGTGCCCGCTCAAGATCAAAACGGTTTTTTGATTCAAGCCCAAATGCCGGTTGGGTCATCCCTTGAATTTAGCGATCAAAAAATGCGAGAAATCGAAACTCTTTTGGCTCAAAATCCTAATGTGCAACGCTTTTTTTTAGCCGTAGGTGGCTTTGGCGGCGGCGAGGTCGATAAGGCCATGGTTTTTGTAACCCTCAAAACACCGAAAGAGCGCCCTATTGATGCCAGTCTTGGCCGGGCCCTGCGCCAAGACCAAATCATGGATAAATTACGGAACCAACTTTTTAACCTCAAAGACGTAAGGGCCTTTCCCATGGATATGTCGCTACGTGGTTTTACGAGCAAACGTGGCCAACCCATCGAGTTTTCATTGCGTGGCCCTGATCACAAAGAACTCGTTCTCCATGCTGAAAAACTCATGGAGCAAATGAAGCAAGACCCTTATTTTAAAGATGTTGATAGCGACTATCGCTTTGGTCAAAAAGAAATTTTAATTACCCCGCTTAGGCAAGAGGCCTTGAACCGTGGCGTGAGCATCGAAGATATTGCGATTGTTATCAACGCCATGATTGGGGGGCGGCGCGAAGGTAAAATGACCGAAGCTGGCAAACGAGATGATATTCGCCTTCGGCTTACTCGCGAATATCGTAGCCAAGTGGGCGACATTAAAAAACTCCTGGTGCGTAATAACCAAGGCGAGTTGGTTCCCCTGGCCCAACTGGTGATGATCGAAGAACGGCAAACCCTCCAAGTGATTACCCGGGTGAATCGTGAACGGGCCATCAATATTTCTTCTGGCATTGGCAAAGGCTATGCACAACAAGATGCGGTGAATCATGTAACTCAAATGGCACAAACTTTATTACCCGCTGGTTATCGCATCGTTTTGGGTGGGGCCTCCGAGACTTTTAAAGAAGCCTTTAGCGGTTTAGGTTTAGCCATGATTTTGGGTATCATAGTAGCTTACATGATTTTGGCCAGCCAATATAATAGTTACATTCATCCCGTTACGGTTTTGTTGGCCTTGCCCTTTAGCGTTACGGGGGCCTTATTATTTTTGTGGGTCTTTCAACAATCGATTAACATTTATAGTTTTATTGGTTTGCTCTTGCTCATGGGCATCGCCAAGAAAAATTCTATTTTATTAGTCGATTTCACCAATCAAAAACGAAGAACCGGCGTTGCCTTAAAACCAGCCTTACTTGCAGCCTGCCCCACTCGCTTGCGCCCCATCTTAATGACCAGCTTAACCATCATCGCCGCAGCCATCCCCACTGCCCTAGGCCTTGGGCCAGGCTCAGAAGTGCGGGTACCCATGTCGATCGTGATCATCGGTGGAATGTTAGTCTCAACCCTACTCACCCTCTTCGTCATCCCCTGCTTCTACATGGTACTAGCAAGATTTGAAAAACCTACAAATGTCATTCTGAACCCAGCAGGGTGAAGAATCTTCCAATTCATCTGCAAATCCCCGCACCTAAAAAGATGTGACTCGATTTGCAAATGAATGGGTTAATAAAGTCTCTTGCCTTGGGTTTCTCTGCGTAGGATGTAGGCGGGGAGGATGATCAGCGCGCTGATTAGGCAGGTGAATTCTCCGATAAGTGCGATGTGGCCAAAAGAAACCAGGGCTTGGCTATTGGAGATGATGAGTGAAAGATAACCAATAATGGTGGTGATCGAACAAAGAATAACCGCACCTCCCGTGGTCGTCACCGTTTTTTGAATGCCCCCCCTACCCTCATGCTTATAGCGCCCCACAATGTTAACGGCGTAATCTACCCCAATGCCGTAGGTTGTTGGTAGAGCGATGAAATTTAAAAAATTAAGTTTAATGTTGAACAAATAAATCCATAAAACTTGCCAAAAAATTCCTAGGGTAAAGGCAATGAGCACCAGCCAAGATTGGCGGATATTCCAAAACGAGACTAACACTACGAGCATAATGGCCACAAAGCTAATCACAACCGCCAAGGGGCCATCATGGGCCACGGCGCCCAATAAATCAGAAAAAATTACCGCCTGTCCGCTGCCATAAATCACAGTTCCATCTTTGAGTTCGTTTTTACGAATTTCATTGGCAAACTGAATCAAGTTTCGCCCATTCCATAGCTCGGCATCTTTTTTAGAATAAACAAACACAATCTTGCCTTGGGCCCCATCTTTTTCTTTAAAGCGATCCACTACTCGGCCTGGTAAATCATTTAAATCAACAGTTTTTAAATCTTTAGTTTCTAAAAATTCTTGGGCCTTTTCTTTTTCTGAATCGTTCATAAATTCCCAGGTGCTACCCGAAAGCAGCCCGCGAATTTTGGCCAAGATCTCTAATTTTTCAGTTTGTTGTTCAGGAATGTAAGAATACAGAGATTTGCAAGTATCAACTTTAGATTGATCCCGCAGAATCTTTTTTCTATTTAAAATAACTTCACACACTTCTTTGGCCTGGTCGGTGATATTTACCAAAATAACTACCGGGGATAATGAAACCGGGAAGATAGCGGTGAGGCGATCATGCAGCCCTCGCTCCCAGGGGTCGGTAACCTTAGGGGGGGCAAATTTGAGTTTATTAAAATCATACTCTAAAGAATTTGGAATATACAAAAATAATGCCAGCACACTTAATAAGCCAGTCGCTCCCGCTATTTTAAGCAAGGTGCCAGGTCGTCTACTTGTCCATTGGGCAAGATATTTTGTAAAAAGCCCTTGCCGATAACCTTTCAGGGCTTTTTGACTCAAGGGCCAAATTTTTTCGCTTATCGCAATATAGGCAGGTAATGAGAAATAGGTTGCAACCCAACAAAAGAATAGGCCTACCCCGCCAATAAAACCAAAATGTGAAAACCCCTTTACTTTAGTTAAGATCAGCGTGCCAAAGCCGACTGAAGTCGTAATGGCCGAAGCGAGCGTTGCAATCCAGGTGGTTTCGAGGGTTTTGGTTAGACTTAATTCTACCCCTTGCCCTGCTTTGCGTTCTTCAAAATAACGGGCCAGTACAATTAACCCATAGTTAATGCCATTACCAATGATGATCGAACCTAAAAAGGCCGTTTGGCTGGTGAGATAACCAATTTGATAATAAGTGAGGGCAAAAGTCCAGCTACAACCAATCACCACCGGCAAGGTCATCAATCCCACCGAACGTAATTTACGAAAATAAAAATAAACTGCCAGAGCAACACCGGCCAAAACTAAAAACAAGGTCGAGAAAATATCGTTCACTAAAGCATCATATTCCCGCACAAAGTTTTTAAGTTTACCGGCCAGACCCACTTTGAGTTGGGGATGGTAATGAGATGGATTTAACGACTGAATAATTTTTTCAGTGTCTGCAATGAGTTTGCGGGCATCACTAACGCTGGTCGAGCTGGCATAGGGCCGTAAGACAATCGCAAATAATTTGCCATCTTCGGTGGTAAAATAGCCTTCTTGATAATGGCCATAGGCCGATTCACTTTTATATTTTTCTTCAATATCTTTGGTATTAAATTTGGGATCTTCATCTGCAAAATCAATCAATAACCCGGTTTTTTTTAATTTTTCATGTTTAATAGAGCGATCTAAACGTTGGTAAATTTCTTCTAAGTCGGGGGTTTCAATATATAAAAATTTGTTTTTTTCAAAAAAAGCTTTGATGTCGGCAACGTTATAATCAATACTTTGCAAGGTTTGGGGTGGAAGATCCGTCTCTAATTTTTTAACCAAGTCTTCGACAAATTGTTTGCCCGCCGCAAAATCAGGGCTTTCAATCCCAATGAGTAGATTCGATAAGCCCCCTACCCTTTCTTGAGTTATGTTTAGATCTTTAACACTGCGATAATGGTCGGGCAGCAATTCGGCAAAGTCACTGCGCAGTTTCAAGTGTGAGGCTAGCCGGATCGAAAACCCTAACGAAATAATCGAAAGTAAGGCGATCAACCAAGCGTAGCGGTAAGATAAATGGGCCCATTTTTTAATCATGGGTGTTTAAGCCCTGCTTCTTCAAAGAATTGTTTGAGGCGCATTTTAATCTTTTCTTCAATTTGCCGGGCTCGCTCTCGGCTAATGCCGTATTCATCAGCTATCTGTTGTAAGGTTAAGGGCACTTCAGAGACTAAGCGTTCTTGAAAAATTTTTAATTCCCGCGGTGGTAAAGTTTTAGCAAAGTCCGACATTTTTTCTAGTAAAAAGTCATGCAAGTTGACTTGATCGAGCTTCTCGTCAATGGGAAGTGCCGGGTCTTGTAAGAGATCCGCATAAGATTGGTTACTGTCCCCCAGCGGGGTATCTAAAGACACCTCTCCTTCCGTCAAGCGCTGATCCATTTCCTCTACTTCACTCTTTTTTACATTGAGCCTTTTGGCAATCAATCCAGAATCGGCTTTAAAGCCCATGGCCTCAATACGTTTCTTTTCTTTCATCAAATTAAAAAAAAGATTGCGCTGGGCTTGGGTGGTGCCAATCTTGATGAGTCGGAAATTATCCAAAATATATTTTAAAATATAAGAACGGATCCACCAACTGGCATACGATGCAAGCCTAGTGCCCTTGGCTAAATCAAAGGTCTTAATCGAACGCAATAACCCAATATTACCTTCTTGAATAAGATCGAGCACATTGCCATAGGCCGTGCGATACTCCATGGCAATTTTCACCACCAAGCGCAAATGGGCCGTCACTAAGCGTTTGACAGCCTCTTTATCTTGCTTTTCTTGAAAACGCTGTGCCAATTCACACTCCTCTTCCCGACTCAAGATAGGGTATTTATTCACCTCTTGAATATATTTTCTAAGCGGGTCCTCCGGTACCAAAACCGTAGGCCTAAATTTAACCAAACTATTTTTTTTCGCTTTAGTCATATTCCTCTGTCATTGCAAATTACGTCATCCCGGGCTTGCCTGCCCCGGACCCCGATCCGGGGACCCGGGATCCATGATAGCAAGCGTGGCAATCTCTCTGCCAGCTTCACTAATCGATGCCCCTTGATTAAACAATAGAAAAATCCTTTCCTTTACAAGGTGTTTACGGGTCTTTATAATTACTTTTCAAGGTAACGAAGGAGTATAATCATGAAAACAAAGTTTTTCACCCTCCTGTGTTATTCACTTATTTTATTTTTGCCAAAGTTGAGTCAAGCCGATGAACTCAAAAGAAATCTTTTTGTGTTAGGAGTGCAGATTGGTGGGGCCGAATGCATTGCCACTTTATTTGAAAATTTTCCTATCAAAGACAAACCAGGGGCTTTTGATTTAATCAAACGCAATGTTACCTGGAGTCTTGATACCGCTAGGGCCATGGGTAACCCGGCCAATGGGCTTGCCCAGCTTAAATCCGACCTTGGTCGATTAACTTTTAAAGAAATTCGGCAACGCTTGATGGATATTATTGTGGCTGAACAAGCGGCCTGGGCCAGCATGAGCACTCAAGCTTCCAGTTTATTTGTATTAGGGATTCATTTGGAAGGTGCAGAATGTATAGCCTCCGAAGTGCAGTCATTTAGGCGCGAAGAAAAACCAGGCAGCCTTGATCTGATCACTCGCAATGTAGGTTGGATAAAAGATGAAGTGAGAAAAACCAATTTAGGGCTCAATACCGCTTTGGTCGATGCTTTATATAAGGATATTCCAAGCGGTGCTACCTTTTTATCCATATATAATCAATTGGGCATCATTCGTGAGACGTGGCAAAGTGAACTGTTGAGCCAAGCCCCCTTTTAAATTTAAAAATTTGGGTGCATAGTTTTTGCACTTCCAAAAATTTATCGGCCCATTCAATAAGTATAATATTGGATGGGGTAAAAAACTCATCGAGCCCCAAATTTTCAAATTCAACCAACGAATTTAAACGATACAAATCTAAGTGATAGATGTCATTGCGCCCCGTGTCATCCCTGCGGAGGCAGGGACCCATGATGGTGAAGCAATCTCTCCTCGTTGCATAACTCTGCACCAACGTAAAAGTCGGTGACTGAATTTCATCCGGGTGCAACCCAGTCAACTCCGCAATAAACCCCTTCGCAAAAGTCGTTTTCCCAGCCCCCAACGCCCCCACCAACCCAATCCTCTCCCCTCCCCACATCTTTTTAGCCCACGCCCGCCCCAGCTCAATCATAGCATTGGCATCAGGGCATAATTGATCATTTAAAGGTGCCATAGGGGGGTGAGAATTTACCTCTAATGTCATTCAGAGTCCAGCTCGATATGTCATTGCGAGCAATGTCATCCCTGCCCCTGCCTGCGCAGGGGTAAACTCCGGCAGGGATCCATGATGCCGTGGCAATCTTCAATTTTATTCTTCAATTCATCTGCAATTCTCTCCACGTCTTTTCGAAGCGGGGATAGGCAAATTGAGAGCCCGCGCCCGGTCGGCCTAGTCGGGCTAAAAAATTTTTTGTTTTTGGTTGAATTAGAGTATTCCTTCGTCATCCTCTAATTCAAAAAAACAATAAAATTTTTTAACCCTCCTACGTCCGCCCTCCTGCGCTAAAAGGCTCTCTATTTGCCTATCCCCGCTTCGAAAAGACTTCTCTGCAAATATTTGAGAGATATAAAAAGTTTTATTGAAGGGGGCTAGAGGGTAATTTGAGAACTTTTAGCACAGGAGTGAAGCCGTAGGAGGTTCAAAAAATCCTATTATTTTTTTGAATTAGAGGATGACGAAGGAATACTCTAATTCAATTAAAAATAAAGGATTTTTTGAGCCGAGTAGGCTTCACGGGTGCGAGTTCTCAAATTACCCTCTAGCCCCCTTCAATAAAACTTTTTAGGTACGGTAATTTGCCTGATAGCCATGGGGACAAATTTTAATATATCACTTGCCGTAGTACCTCGGTCTCCAACCTTTTCATAAATATAATCCCCTGCCTGGCCGTGGATATAAACGGCGGTAAGGCAGGCCCGCAATGGATTTAAGCCTTGGGCCAAGAACCCTGTGATCAAACCGGTTAATACATCCCCTGACCCGGCTGTTGCTAAAGTTACTGAGCCTGTTGGGTTGATATAGACCTGACCCCTTGGAGTGGCAACGAGGCTACGGTGGCCTTTGAGCAATACATATACATTCCATTTTTTGGCTAATTGCATCGCTACTTTCATGCGATTAGCTTCAACAAATGCGACGCTCGTTCCAAGTAAGCGTGCCATTTCGCCAGGATGGGGCGTGACAATCATGGGTTTTCGTTGTTTGCCCTGAAGATGAAAGAGCCCATCGGCATCAACCACGATAGGGTCTTTAAAATTTTTGACGATCGTTCTAACAAATGGGGTTGTTATTGGGGCAAGCCCTATTCCACAACCAAGGCCTGAGGCTTTAAATTTTGAGAGTTCAGGTAATACTTCTTTTAAAGATATTTTATCAAAAACCCCTGAAGAATTTGTAATGGGAGTTAAAATATTTTCTGGATGTTTAAACAAACTTGGATGAATTGCCCCCGCTGGAAAAAACAATGTGGATAAGCCACATCCCGATCGCAATACCGCGGTACTAGCCAAAATTCCAGCCCCCGGCATTTTTTTAGAGCCTGCAATGATCAAGGCTCGGCCAAAACTTGCTTTATGGATATTAGGGCGCCTTTGGGGCAAATAGCCTTTAATTTGTGCGCCCGAAATCATCTGGGCCTTAGTTTTTATTTTTTGAATAAGTGATTTTTTTATTCCAATCGGAATAACGACTAATGAACCAGTGGCATTAGCCCCGTCTTTTAAAAAATGCCCCCACTTAGGTAATTGAAAAGTAACCGTGTAATCAGCCCGGATGGCTTCACCCATACTTTCACCTGAATCTGAAGCAATCCCTGACGGTATATCTAAAGCAACTCGCACACTTGTTGCAGTATTGGCTAGCTTAACAACTCGTTGTTGCAAACCGCGTAAGGGCCTAGACAAACCTGTCCCAAAAAGCCCATCAATAATTAAATCAGAATTTTTTAAGGCCTGGCTTAGAGGGGTCAGGTCTTTTATCGATTGAATAGTTTGAACATGAGCCTTTATTTTTTGATAATAATAGTTAGCATCGGTATTCAAACGGCTGGGTTCCCCCATCAAAAAACATTGTACCTGGTAACCCCGTGCCATAGCCTGTGCCGCCACCACCCAGGCGTCACCCCCATTATTGCCAGTCCCTCCCAACACCGTCCAAACTTTTTTACGATGGCCAAATTTAGTTTGTAGCCATTGAAAGGCCCCCATCCCTGCCCGCTTCATCAACACAATTCCCGGTACTTTGTAACGATGAATGGTTAGCCAATCCAACCTTTGCATTTGTTTTGCGGTTACAATTTTCAATCAGTAGATCCCGTCAGGAGTTGTTTCATTTTGGCCACGGCTTCACCAAAGCCGGAGTAGATACTTTCTGCCACAATAGAGTGACCAATATTATATTCTTCAATCTCTTTAATTTTTAAGACTTCTTGGATATTTTCATAATTAAGCCCATGACCAGCGGCCACATAAAGCCCGCACTCTTTTGCATATTGGCAACATTGTAAAAGGCGTTGCCATTGCTGTTGCCTTTGTCGATGGGTCTTGGCATCACAATAAGTGCCCGTGTGAAATTCCACATGGTCGACTTTCAAGGCATGAGCTAAATCGGTGTCTTGCAACGTAGGATCAATAAATAAACTCACCTTAATACCGTATTGTTGTAATTTTCGAGAATATTCTCCTAAACGATTTTTATGTCTGGCTAAGTTAAGCCCACCTTCGGTGGTTAATTCCCTACGTTTTTCAGGGACAAACGTTACACTGTAAGGGTTTAAGCGTGAGGCAATCTTGACCATTTCAGGGGTTGCAGCCATCTCCATATTTAAAGGAATACGAACTGCGGCTTTTAATTGTGGCAAGTCACGATCTTGAATATGCCGACGATCTTCCCGCAAATGAAAAGTGATTTGATCAGCCCCATGGGCTTCAGCAATTTTGGCCGCTACCACGGGTTCAGGATAGGCAGTCCCTCGAGCCTGCCTGATCGTTGCGACATGATCAATATTAACGCCAAGTTTCACGTGAGTTGTTTAGTAAATTCTTCTTCAATTTTCACTAAGTAATTTTTAATTTTGGTTTCGTCACGCCCTTCAATCATAATGCGAAAGACGGGTTCGGTGCCAGAATAGCGCAACAATAACCTGCCCTCTCCCCCCAATTGTTTTTGAATTTCCCGTATCAAATGATTGCAAGCGGGGATTTGCTCCCATTCCTTTTTTTCTTTTACTTTGATTTTGATAAGGAGCTGAGGAAAGCGCGGAATATTGGCGGCTAACTCCGATAAACTTTTTCCGGTAAGTTTAAGAATTTCTAAGATTCGTAAGGCGGTTAAGGTGCCATCACCCGTGGTGCTATATTCTGAAAAAATAATATGGCCCGATTGTTCGCCACCTAAACAATAGCCATTATGGCGCATGGCTTCTACCACATAACGATCCCCTACTTGAGTTCTTAATAATTGGATTTTTTTAGTTTTAAGCCAACTTTCTAGCCCCATGTTGGTCATTACGGTTCCCACCAGGGTGTTATGATGGAGCAGGCCCTTTTCTTTTAAATTTTCGCCACAAATTCCTAAAATAAAATCGCCATCGACAATATTACCCTTCTCATCGATTAAAATCACCCGATCCCCATCCCCATCTAAGGCAATCCCCAGTTGAGCCTTTTCTTCTAAAACTTTTTTAGCCAAATGTTCAGGGTGTAGGGCCCCACAGCGTTCGTTGATATTAAGCCCATTGGGTTTTACCCCCATAGCGATCACTGTGGCCCCTAACTCTTCAAATAAAGTAGGTGAAATTTTGTAAGCCGCACCATGGGCGCAATCAATTACCACCTTGATTCCCTCAAGGGTCACATCTTTGGGAAAGGTCGATTTTAAGTAAGTGATGTAACGCCCCCCTGCATCATCCACCCTAAAAGCAGTTCCGATGTGTTCTTTGGTGGGGCCCGGTGGAAAGGATTGCTTAAGAATCATGTTGCTAATTTTTTCTTCGAGCTCATCAGGGAGTTTGTAGCCATCGTGGTCAAAAATTTTAATCCCATTATCAAAGTAAGGGTTATGGCTGGCACTAATGACAATCCCCGCATCAGCCCGCATTGATTGGGTGATAAAGGCAATCCCGGGGGTTGGAATGGGCCCCAAATAAATGGCCTGCACCCCCATCGAACAAATGCCTGCCGCAATCGCATTTTCAATCATGTAATTAGATTTGCGAGTATCTTTGCCAATGACAATTTTTTTAGATTGTTTTTCTCGAAATAACACCGCCACCGCCTTGCCCAAGGCCAAGGCCACTTCGGCTGTAATCGGAAAACTATTTGCAACCCCACGAATCCCATCCGTACCAAATAAGTTTTGCATAGAAAATGTATGGATCCCGGATCAAGCCCGGGATGACGTTGCCCCTGTCATCCCGGATCAAGTTCGGGATGACAACAGTGACGTCATCCCGGGCTTGACCCGGGATCCATTCCTTTTAATCTCTTAACAGTCAATTCTACCTCATGCACCCTAAAAAGGCGTACTCCTTTTTTATAAGCCTTTTGACACCCAGCAATGCCAAGTTTCATCAGCTTTTCCTGCTCACCACCCGCTTTTTCCCTTAAAAATCGTTTGCGTGAAATGCCAATGGCGCAAGGATAAGATTCTAAGATCACTTTTTCAAGGTTATCTAATAAATCATCATTTTGTTCAACATTTTTGGCAAAACCAAAACCCGGGTCGAGTACGATTTGTTTAGGCCTAACCCCTTGCTTTTGTGCAAGCCCAACTTGGTTTTTAAGTTCTTGTTTAATTTCTTCGAAGAGATTTTGGTAATGACAATGTTCCATCATGTGATCAGGAGTTCCACGCGAATGCATGAGAATATAACCTGCTTTAGTTTGCCGAACGACATCAAACATTTTAGCATCAAATCGCCCCCCTGATACATCGTTGATAATCTGAACCCCGGTTGCAATCCCCCTGCGTGCAATTTCACTTTTGCGAGTATCCAGTGAAATAGGTATTTTCAGCGATGCACTTAATAATTTTAACACCGACTCTAAGCGTTGCCATTCTACTGCAATGGTAATTTCACACGCCCCAGGCCGAGTCGACTCAGCCCCAACATCAATCGCATCAGCCCCTTGCGCTTCCATTCTAAGCGCATGCTCCAAGGCCCGTTGCGGTTCAACAAAAAGCCCCCCATCCGAAAACGAATCCGGAGTAACATTCAAGATTCCCAAGATTCTTGGCTGTATTTCCAAGTCCCATTCAATATTTGCAAATTTCCAAACCGACATAATTTAAAATGTTGTCATTGCGAGCCCAACGGGCGTGGCAATCCGACCGAAGGTCGTCCTGAGGCTTTAGCCGAAGGATCTCTTGCAAACGAGGAGATCCTTCGCTACCGCTCAGGACGATGCTCTGCATCGGATTGCTTCACCCCTGAAGGGGGTTCGCAATGACAGAAAATTGTCAAGCCTTGGTAGGTTGGGGTGAAATGATGGGCTTTGGCTTTGACCGTTTGCGAGTTTTAACTTCGGCGACTTCAGCGCTAGGCGTCACCACCGCCGGCGTCCCCCCACTCATAATCAAATCAATTTGATCCCCCGACAAAGTCTCCATTTCAAGCAAGGCCTTGGCCAAACGATGCAGTTGGTCAATATGTTCGCTCAATAATTTTTTAGCCCGCTCATAATTGCGTAAGATAAGTGCTTTAATTTCTTCATCGATAAGGTCACTGGTTGAGGGGCTATAGTTGGGGTTTTTAGCTAATTCGCGACCTAAAAAGATTTCTTCATCACGATTAGCATAATGAATCGGGCCCAATTTTTCGCTCATCCCCCATTCACAAACCATCTTACGCGCCAGGTCGGTGGCATGCTGAAAGTCATTACCAGCGCCGGTGGTTTGAGCAGCAAAAATAAGTTCTTCAGCAATCCGCCCACCCATTAAAATAGCGATGCGATTTTCAGTGTATTCTTTAGAATAAGAATGCTTGTCTTCTTCCGGTAGCTGCTGGGTTAACCCCAATGCCATTCCTCGGGGAATAATCGTAACCTTGTGGATGGGGTCAGTCCCCAAAATAAGTTTGGCCACCAAGGTGTGGCCGGCTTCATGATAGGCTGTATTTTTTTTCTCTTCTTCGCTAATCAACATGCTGCGCCGCTCGGAGCCCATCAATACTTTATCTTTGGCAAATTCTAAATCTACCATTTCGACAGCTTTCTTTTCAGTGCGGGCCGCGACGAGAGCTGCTTCATTAACTAAGTTCTGTAAATCGGCACCACTAAACCCGGGAGTACCACGGGCAATAATCGAAAGATTAACATCACCTGCCATCGGTACTTTGCGCATATGAATCCGCAAAATTAATTCGCGACCTCGTAGGTCGGGTTTGGCCACTACGACCCGCCGATCAAAGCGGCCCGGGCGCAATAAGGCGGGGTCTAAAACATCGGGGCGGTTTGTAGCCGCGACCAAAATAACCCCCTCGTTACTTTCAAAGCCATCCATTTCAACGAGTAATTGATTAAGGGTTTGTTCCCTCTCGTCATGGCCGCCGCCTAGCCCTGCCCCACGATGGCGACCCACCGCATCGATTTCGTCAATAAACACAATACAAGGGGCGTGTTTTTTGCCTTGTTCAAAAAGATCACGCACTCGGCTGGCCCCCACCCCTACAAACATTTCTACAAAGTCAGAACCACTAATCGAGAAAAACGGTGCCCCGGCTTCGCCAGCAATGGCCCGTGCCAATAAAGTTTTGCCCGTCCCGGGAGGGCCCATCAGCAAAACCCCTTTGGCAAGCCTTCCCCCCAGCTTGGTAAACTTTTTAGGATTTTTTAAAAACTCGATAATTTCTTGTAGTTCTTCTTTGGCTTCATCAACCCCCGCTACATCGGCAAAAGTAACCCGGCGAGATTTGTCAGTCATGAGGCGGGCCTTACTTTTGCCAAAACTCATGGCCTTGCCGCCCCCGGCCTGTAATTGCCGCATGATAAAAATGATAAGCCCCACCAAAACAATCATGGGCAGCCAATAGATCAAAAACTGATACAGCATCGAGGAGTCGCGATGTTCTAAAAATTCGACGCGGGCCTGCGAATTGGCCAACAGCTCATTAATCTTATCGCTATTAGAGGGGCCAATCGCTTTAAAAAACTTTTTACCAGAATTGCTAGGCTTATATTTACCCGTGTAGACATTGCCTTTCACTACCACGTTTTCAATGCGATTTTCTTTGATATCTTTTACAAACTCACTGTAAGAAATGCTTTGTTCGCTATTGGGTGGGAAACTAATGAGTTGTAAAATTGAAATGGAACACAAGATGATAATGCCCCATAGCAAAATTGTCTTATAAGTGGGTTTCATAGCAGGTCCTTCCAGTCCTTAACGGTAAACGTTTCTGCTAATAAAATCAATCTATTACTGGCCACTATTGTGAGATTGCTTCGTCGGTTTTGCCTCCTCGCAATGACATTACCCTGTCATTGCGAGCCAAGCATGGCGAAGCAATCTATATTTAAATTTAAATAGATAAAACAATAACTTAAAGTAAAACTATAATACAAAGGTATTTTAGATTTTGGAGCCCGAAGCTGTCTTTAGCAACCCATCGCGGAAGCGCCGGGGCCCCCATGCGAGCTAGCCGTTATGGACTTTCTGTCATTGCGAGCCCAACGGGCGTGGCAATCTCACCGGTTAGACAGAAGGGATTGCTTCACCCTGCTGGGTTCGCAATGACAGAGGGGCCCCGGCCTAAAATATCTTCACCTTTAAATATTTTTAAAACTAATTCGATAACGGGTTTGCTCGATTAAAATGGGGTCTTTAAAAATGAATTGGCGTTTTTTTTGTGGGAATAGCACGGCCTGTTCCAGTTGAGCTAATTTTTTGGAATTGAGGGGCAAGTTGTTTGAAAGTTCTTTCCAGGCCTGTTGCAACACCTGGCACCTTAAGGCGCGAGGTGCTTCTTTTAAAGGAATGATGGGGAGTGAAAATCCCTTGCCTGTTTTTTCACGGTGAGTAGTTAAAAATTTTTCTGCCATCAGCATGACCCATTGTGCCTGGCTGCGCAGATGCGTGGCGGTTTTGGCAATGTGTTCTTCGATGCGGGGGTTGAGTGTTTTAAGTAGGGGCAATAATTGTTGGCGGATTTTATTGCGCAAATATTTGTCGGTTTGGTTAGAAGAATCGGTTCTAAATTCAATTTTATTTTCTTGGGCAATTTTCTCCAAAGCCTGGCGAGGGCATTTTAAAAGCGGCCGCCAGAGGCCAGCAGAAAATTCTTCCATCCCCCCCAACCCATGACTTGAGGCCCCTTGCACTAAACGCAACAAGAAAGTTTCTACCTGATCATCGCGTTGATGAGCCGTAGCAATAATGGCGCCTTTTAATTCCGATGCGATCTTGGTAAAAAAATCGTAGCGAATTTTACGCGCCTTATTTTGTAAATCATTGGCTTTGGTACCTATTTTTTTTTGCAAAACAAAACAACGCAAGCTAAACAGCTGACAAAGCTGTTCCGTAAAAGCTTGATCTTCATCCGATTCTTTACCGCGCAACCCATAATTAACATGCGCCACAACGAGCACTGGCAATGCTTGCCGCAATTGATAAAGCCCATGCAACAAAACCGTAGAATCTAAGCCCCCGGAGGCAGCTATAATGATGGGTAAGCCGCGCGCCTCTTGCGGCAAAGAGGCATGCGAATCTTTAATAGCTTTAAGTAATTGTTTCATGGATAGTGACGCGTCTTTCCTGTTGGATCTGTCCAAACCATAATGGTTCCTGGGAATCTTTTCAATAGCTCAACGCTTGTTAGTTCACCTGCGACGTAAAACCCTGTAGCCATGGCATCGGCCAAGGTAAGTGAATTGGTTATCACCGATACGCTTTGATTTCTTTCTACTCTCAGCATCGTTTTAGGAGATAGGATATGCCCCGGTTGTTCATCATTGCCTGAAGTGGCAATAGCTTGGTCTTTTAAGAACATAGGAGCCGTATATTTACCCGGCAATTGCTGGGGAATTTGAATGGCAACGGGCCAAGGCCCTCCGCGGCTAGCAGTGTCTCCGCCGGCACTGATCAATACATCCGTAAATTTTTTTAATTCCGATTGCTGTAACATTTGGTCAACAATATAACCTTTAGCAATAGCCCCTAAACCAATTTGAGTTTCAGGGTCTGTCAGTTTTCCACTCTTATTCTTTTCATCAAGAATAATTTCCCCTACTATCCCCGCCTTTGTTTTAGACGCAAAGCGAATATCAAAATAACCGTCTAGTTTTTCAGCAAGTTCTTTGGCTTGTTTTAATACCCGTAAAGTATCAGGAAAAAACTTGCAACTTTTCCGCCCGGCATTTTGATTAAGACAACTGATTTGTGAAGTTGCTTGCCATTCACTTAACTGCCTTTCTAAATTTCTAGCCACACCATAAGCTTGATCCATCGCTTGATCAGCAAGGGCCTTTTCATGCGAAGCAATTTTGACCGATATCGTAACCGGCACATGCCCCATCAACAACTGCGACCGAGTATAAACCGTTGTCGATGCACAACTTGTGAGCAATAAAAATATTTTTAATGGGATTAATTTGTAGAAACTCATAAATAGTCAAGCAAATGGAATGAGAAGGTTTTTTTTGAGGGAGGGATGGGTCAATTGAGAGCCTTTTAGTGCAGGAGGTCGGCTCCAACGCATGCGCCTCAGGACAGGCTCCAGAGGGCATCTGTCATTGCGAGCCCAACGGGCGAAGCAATCTCCTTGGTTTAACCGGTGAGATTGCCACGCTCGCCAACGGGGCTTGCTCGCAATGACAGAAGCCCTCCTTAAGCCGACCGGGCACGGGCTCTCAATTGACCTATCCCTCCCTCAAAAAAAACTTTCTCATCCTGTTTGCTTATACCTTTTTAATACCCCAAAATATTTCATAAAAAATGGTGGCGGCGATGATCCCAAAGCACAAAAACATCCCTCCCCCGCCAATGGTAAAACCATAAACATATTGATTCCCCCCATAACGCACCAGCCAAGGAGAAAAATTATAAATCAAGATGCCCAAACCATTAATGACGATCAACATCCCTTTAAAGCGATTTGCTGTCGGCACAAATCCAAGTAAGATCCATAAAGAAAAAAATACCAAAGGGATGGTAAATGCATGCACATGCATAACCGCTAAGATGTGACTGTAGGGCTTTGGCAAATCTAAACTGTCTGCGCTATCCCCACCTTGATAATAGGTAATTGTTTTTGCATGATTCAATTGGGTTTTGTCGTAGCCCTGTAACAAGGCAAAACTAAAACCCACGGTGAGTAATATTAAATAGCTAACAATAGCTATTTTGAAATTTATCGACCATTGATGAAGCCATTTATTTTCCATAAAAATTTTGCCAAAGAATTAAAGCCCGTCTCGTGCCTGTCACCAAAGCCTTTGCCGAAAGCGTAGCCCCCGTAATGCTACGAATCCCTTGATTAAGCCGCAAGTCCCCCACTAAAGTCTTTCCTCTAAATTGATTTAAAAACCGCAGCTGTGCCACCTCTCCCCCATGACTTTCGCGATACACCATAATTTCTACCTGTTGGATAATCCCTTCGGGAGAAATCAAAGTCACAAAGGTGATGGGCTCAACCTTGCCAATTTCTTCATCGATCAGGGCATAGCCATCAATCTTTTCCCCACTCTTTCCCACATAAAACGTATAAGTGTTTTTTGGAAAAGGAATTCGATTTTCTTTTTCTAATTTTTGGCGAAGTTCAAGACTCACGGCATGTTTCTCTTCACTTACCGTGCTTGATTTTTTAAACATCAATTTAAGTGCATCTACAGGCGTTAAATAAATCTTTTGTGCCCATGCTATTGAGCCAAAGCAGACTACAGCAAACATGACAATAAAAGTAGCGACGTTTTCATTCATAGTTAAAAATGAATGGATGCCGGATCCCCGGATCAAGTCCGGGGCAGGCTCGTCCGGCATGACGGCATTACGTCATCCCGGGCTTGACCCGGGATCCATATATGACACCTATAAAGCTTTAACACATAAAAAAAAGCTGGCAAACCACAAATGGAGAGAAAGGGTTTGCCAGCTCATGTACCCAGAATAAAATGTTAGAAAGCAATGGCGGCTGAAGCAATAATACGATCGTTATTATTGGCTGCTGTATCTGAGCCAAAATTCATTTGATATTCGGCTTTAATCACAAAAGGCTCAATAGGCCTAAAGTTCATACCAATTTCTAAACGTTTACGTTCATCGGTGCTTGCCCCAGCAGTATTTGTATCAACATAGTTGAATCGAACCATGTTGGTGAAGGTCCCATCAGGGATCACTTTTCGAAAAGGGCCAGGGAACCAGTGAAAGTTAAGTTGAGCATAATAACCAAACTGTCCCGTGACTCCATTGGTGTCCACAAAGGTTTTGTAAACTTCACCTTCTAATTCCACCGGGCCTACGATGGTATTGCCAAATTCCCAAGATGGCGATTGATAGCGCAAATCCCCACCCAAGATGGTCATGCGTTCATCGCCAGCTCCATTGCTAGCCAAGTCTGTAGTATAGGCTGACGCCCCTACTTCTAAACCCGTCATGGGTGAAAAACCTAAACGACCGCTGATGGCCTTGTCATTATTGTTATCATTTCGGAACCCATTGCGTAGCCCGCGGTTACCGCCATTGCCCAACACGTTGCCATCGCCATTGGGGCTGGCCAAACCATTGGTTACATAGAGTTCATAATTAAAGGCCATGTTGTTGGCAAAGTTATGAAAACCATGAGCGCCAACGCCTGTTTCTGACCAAGTCGAAGGAATGATCAACAAATCAGGGAGCGGGCGAGTGGTAAAATCTAACAAATTGGCGTCGTGGAGAATATTGACTCGTCCCATGGGGATGAGAATAACCCCACCGCGGAAGGTCAACCAATCGCGCACCGTGGCATCAAAGAAGGCTTGTTCAAGGGCTACATGGTCACCGTTGGTGATGGTGCCATCACCACCATGTTCCAATTCAATTTCACTATTGATCGACAACCAATTATTAAGTTGTGAAGACACCCCTAAAACAAAACGGTGAGCATCAAAGCTAGAGGCATTATTTACGCCCCCATCATTGTCAAATTCCACATCAAAATAACCACCGACTGTGGTGCGGCCTAAAAACTTTTTAAATCCCGAAACGCCTTCAGGAACGGCGGTTTCGTTATGCCCTTCTTTTTTGATTTCATAGTAAACCGGGCCCTCGCTTGCATCTTGATTTTCAGAGGCGGTTGAGGATTCACCCACGCTTTTGGGAAGTTGCGGTTCAGCTTGTGAGTTTTGACCAACCCACGATACCAGGCAAGCAAGCATGATACTGTGGAACAATTTAACTTTCATGATTTCTCCTTTTTTAATAAAAATTTTAAGAATGGTTCGCCTTAGGTAATTGTTTAAGGGAATCGCGCACGGCTCGAGTAAGATAGTTCTTCATGTCAGGGGCAATAATGTTACGTTTATCCCAGATGCGTTTGTTTTTATTAATGCCTGACCAAAGCAACTGCCCAGTTTCAGTTGAAACGACATCAATTTGCAGTTCAATCGTGACTTCTCCAGTTTGCGTCATTTGAGCCGCATCCATTTTTAAAATTTTTGGAAAGACGAGCGCCTTAATACCCACCTGAAAAAAGGGATTGTTGGGTTTGAGTTCTTTGTCTTCGTATTGGGCAACTAAAGGATCCACCACCGAATCTTTAACCACTCGGTACCCCTTGTCATCCATTCCATAGGCCACATGTTCACGCACCATATCTTTAATGGGGCCGTCTTTAGACCATTTGTTTTTTCGATAATCTTTGAACCATTCAATGAGCGTAGTGGCCTTGTAATGAGGGTCTGCAACTTGGGTCAAAACGGGCATAATGCCCACTTCTAATGGAATGGAGGGCACGGGTGGTGTGGCATGGGCAATACTAAAATTAACCAAGCAAGCGAGGGTTAAAAAAATCTTCTGCATAGCTACTTTCCTTTCTGTGGCAATATTGAAAATAACTTTCATTTTCATATATGACAGGGATTAGTCTGCCAGGCAGGTCATTGTCAAGTGCAAATTCTTAGCCCACGTCTTTTCGAGGTAGGGAGAGGCCAATGGAGAGCCCGCGCCTGGTCGGCTTAAGGAGGGCTAAAAAATTTTTTGTTTTTGGTTGAATTAGAGTATTCCTTCGTCATCCTCTAATTCAAAAAAACAATAAAATTTTTTAACCCTCCTACGTCCGCCCTCCTGCGCTGAAAGGCTCTCCCTTGGCCTCTCCCTACCTCGAAAAGACTTCTTCTCAAATATTTGCAGAGATATGAAAAGTTATTTTGAGTTGGGCTCCTATTATTTTTTTGAATTAGAGGATGACAGAGGAATACTCTAATTCAATAAAAATAAAGGATTTTTTTGGCCGAGTAGGCTTTACGGGTGCGGGTTCTCGATAGACACCTTAGCCCAACTCAAAATAACTTTTTAGGTGTGATGATTTGCAAATGAAAATGATTAGGAATGGCTTTTGGCGTGGCATTTGCTGCAGTGGCCGTAGAGTTCGTGCCGATGGGATTTTAAGTGAAAACCATGTTTTTTAGCCACGGAATCTTGGAGTTTTTCAATGTGGTCATTTTCAAATTCAACAATTTTCCCACACTTGACGCAGATTAAATGATCGTGGTGTTTGCCAGCCGGTTCAAAAAGCGACTGCCCTTCCCCAAAGTGGCGTTGCACGGCCAAACCACATTCTTGTAGGAGCATGAGCGTACGATAAACGGTGGCGTAACCAATGTTGGTATCTGTCTTACGTGCTTTGTCGAGGAGGGCTTCAATGGTGACATGGCCCTTCGATTCTAAAAAGGCGTTAAAAATAATTTCACGTTGGTGAGTTTGTTTAAGCCCTTTATTCGACAAATAATTATTAAGAATTTCGTGGGGATTCGATTTGCTCATCATAATAAGTAAAATAATCAAGGTAACTTAGCTATGTCAATGAATTATCACTCTAAATTACAAACTAACCATATTTTTTTTAAGTTAAAGTTGTTAGAATCAGAATTTGTGAGAGGCAAGGCCTTGGTATTACAAAACCTTATATTTTAATGGGTTGCGTCATTTTTAGTTTTTGCCTTTTTTTATTTTAAACCTTAAAATGAGGGTCTTGTAATTCTATGTCCACAAAGGCCTTTAAAATTTTGTTGATGGATGCGAACGTTCAGCATGCCGAGCTGATCCAAAGTGCATTGAAGTTTCATTTTAAGCCCTTGCGGTTTGAACATGTGGATATGGCCAGCAAGGGTTACAAGAAATTAAAACATCAAAAGTATAATCTGGTTTTAACTGATTTGGCCCTTCCCGACCAACAAGGTGAACAGCATATTCAAGAGACACACAAACTGGCGCCCGATTGCCCGGTGGTAGTGTTAACCGCCAACGGTGATGAAAAAAATGTGGCGCGTTCGATTAAAGCGGGGGCCGAAGATTATATTATCAAAACTCGCGATTCGCTTGAAGCCATGCCCAAAATTATTGAACGGATCATCACAAAATTTGAACGGCGTCATCAAAATCCTTTAGAGACCCTGGCAGCGAGTGGAGCCTTGGGGCCAAGTCTTATTGATGCGAGTGCACGTAGCATGTTGAAAAAATTAAATGCCATTCAAAATAATCTTAAGAAATTAGTCAAACTCAATGGCCAAGACCCTAAAGATGCTAAAGATTCTAACGAACCCACCAAAGATCGCGCTGGCTTAGATCAGGTTTATGAACAAATGATGGGCTTAAAAGAAATGGTATGGAAGTTTTTAAGTGGAGGTAAGTAAGGGTTTGGCTAAGACGCGGTTGCGCCCTTTTTGTTTGGCCAAATAAAGATAATAATCGGCCTCTTTGATCAGGTCTTCGGGTTCTTGAAAATTATGATCGATGTGACAGGCCACTCCAAAGCTAACCGTCGTTTGCATCATTTTCCCCTCAAATTCAAAATTGGCTTCACTGACAATTAAACGAAGCCGTTCAGCCAACCGGATGGCATCTGGCAATTGAGTATCGCGCATCAGAATGGCAAATTCTTCTCCCCCATAACGTGCAAAAATATCTTCTTTACGAATGATAAGCTGAGTCATTTCGGATAATTTTTTTAATAGTGTGTCGCCGGCCAGATGCCCGTAAGTGTCGTTAATATTTTTAAAGAAATCGATATCAAATAAGATGAGAGATAAATGGGTGTTGCGACGTTTTGAATAAGAAAATTCTAAAGCTAGTTGATCTAAAAAATAACGTTTGGTGTGAGCGCCGGTGACAATATCAACCACCGCCATATTATAGAGTTGATGAAAAGATGCGGTGTCAAATTGGTCAACATAATCAAAACGAATGAGGGATTCTGAACTAATGCGAATTTTATCGCCGGTTTGAAGTTTGTGCCGGGTAATCTTTTCACCATTCACAAAGCTTCCGTTGGCACTTTGTAAATCTTCAACCGTAACTTGGTTGTTTTTAACGATAAATTTGCAATGGAATCGGCTAATCGCTTCGTCTTTAACAAGGAAATCAGATTTTTCGTTGCGGCCAATGGTCCACTCCCCTTCTAAAAGAGGGAATAGTTTGCCCATGGCGGGACCGGTTAAAAAATGCAGGGCGGGAATTTTTTCAGCTTGAGGATCGTCTTTGTTGATCGCGCGAATAATCGTGTCATCTTTAAACTGACCATTCATATTTGCAAAGTATAACGAAATAGCTAATGGAGGGCAATCTTGAAAATATAAAAGTGCGGTAGCCCTAGCAATCGTGTCATTCTGAGCCCGCGCCAGCCAAAGGCTGGTCCGCCTCCGGCGGAAAAGAATCTTCCATTTTATTCTTCAATTAATCTGCAAATCGTTGCACCTAAAAAGAGAGAGCAGTGACCTTGAAGTTGAGATGGTTTTGCCGACCCGGCGCTCCAGCGGCGACCCTCATGGGGCCCGCCGGCACGGAAGCCTTCCGCGTTCCCCCATCATGGGTCCCTGCCTTCGCAGGGATGACATGGGCCTCGGCTTTCCATGCCGGCTAGCCCGCATGGGGGCCCCGCCGCTTCTGCGATGGGTCGGCAAAACCATCTCAACTTCAAAGTCACTGCTCTCTCTTTTTATATCAATAAACTTAAATAAACTTAAATAAACTTAAACAATCTTAAAAATATAAAACCCTAAACCCGCTAATAGCAATAAGGCGATCAGGCCTAGGGTTAGGTTTCTTTTTAAGTGGGAGTGGTTGGTTTTTTTGGGGTAGAGGTCAGATAACAAAACAGTTTTGGAATTTTCTTGGCGTTCGCTTGAAAGTTCATGGAAGCCTTCAATACCGATGGTCGCTTCGATTTCGGAAAAATCAATAAATTTCGTGTGCTCGCTAGGGTCTTCTACATCGATGTCATCGAAGATCGAACGAAAGTCGAGGGCACGGCTATCAACCAAAACCGTTTCTTCGGTGGATTGATTTAAGTCTTTAGAAGTGGCCTTTGATTTTTCTTCTAAAATAGTTTTTTCTTGATAAGCAACGGTGTCTTCCCCAAGCCCTGTAAAAATTTTTTCTAAATAGGTTACGATGTGGCTTTGTTTAAAATCAGGATAATATTTTAAAATAAACTTGGTTAAATCAAGCGACATTTCTTGGGCGCTGGTGTAGCGAACGTTCGGATCTTTGGCCAAGGCCTTTTGAGCAATAACATCGAGGTCAGCAGGCACTTCGGGGCGTAGATCGCTGGGGGCAATAAATTCTTGATATTTTACGGCAGCAACGGTGTCGGCATTGGTTTTTTTCTTAAAGAGTCGTTTTAACCCCAACATTTCCCATAAAACAATGCCCGCCGAAAAAATATCGGAGCGATGATCAACTGCTGTACCCTCAGTTTGTTCGGGTGACATGTAGGCAAATTTCCCCTTCAAAACTCCTAGTTCAGCTTCACTGGCCTTCATGGCGGCCTTGGCTACGCCAAAATCAACAATCTTAACGCTGCCTGAATAAGAGACAATGATGTTTTGCGGTGAGATATCACGATGCACAATGTGCAAGGGATCACCCGCTTCATCGGTGCGGCGATGAATATAATCGAGGCCGCTGCACAATTCACTTAAGATGTAAGCGATGATGGGAATGGGAATGGGTTCGTGAAGGCTCTGGGATCGTTTGATGATTTGGCTGATGGTTTTGCCATCAACATATTCCATGACAATAAAATAATCGCGCCCTACTTTTCCTAAATCGTAGGTTTGCGCGATGGACCCATGAGTTAAGCTAACCGCAATCTTGGCCTCATCGATGAGCATGCGAATAAATTCTTTATTGGCGGCAATGTGGGGCAAAATACGTTTGATAACGACAAATTTTTTCAGGCCTGTAAAATCATAAGTGAGGCCCTTAAAAATTTCCGCCATACCGCCTTGCGCGATCTTTTCTAGAATGAAGTAATGACCGAAGGGTCGTGGTTTTGTCATAAATGAAAACTGCCATTATCACGTAATGGGGTTAAATTTCCCCAAATATCTTTAGAATGGGGCCTAAAATCCCCTTTTTAGTAAGAAAAAACTAACATGAATCCAGCCTAAAAACAAATATTAATTTAAGTAATTTCAAATAGTTATCTTGTTAATCGGTTGGGCATGCCAATTTGGCATTCAACTTGCACATATATAAGGTCAAACCCATTATGCATGACCTCTCTTTAGAAAATGGGTTTTGACCTCACGTCAAAAAAACCGCACTATTTTGACCTACCAACTACCCGGAGGAAATCCGGGTAGTTGCCCTCCTTTCTTCACCGCCTTTCACAATTGCCCTTACTCTGCGTTGAAAATGAAATTGCATCCTCGACGTACAGCTAGCTTGGATCAAGAGCTTATACGCTTAAATAGTTTGCCTTCAGCCACCGGCTGAAGTTTGCCTGTTACGCGAGTACGCCTCCGGATGCAATTTTATTTTCGCCTTGATTAAGGGCAATTCTGAAAGGCTATAATTGAACAGTATAAAAATTATTTACTGTGAGGGACTCTGTCATTGCGAGCGATGTCATCCCCGCGAAGGCGGGGACCCATGATAGCGAGCGTGGCAGTCTCCAACATTATTTTAAAACTGAAGATTGCTTCGGCTGGCTTGCCTCGCAATGACAGAGGTCATCATAAAAATTAAAATCCGAAGCCTAGGTGGTGTTGGGCAAATTTGTTGATGGCCTTGCTATCAGGATATTTCCACTCAAAGTGATAGCCTAATTGGGTGAGCAACTTTTTTTTGAAATCAAGATCGACATGGGTGGGTTCTTCAGGGCTGTTCATGCGTGCCAAAGCTGATTGAATATTTTCAAACAATCCTCTGATGACTTGCGATTCTTGGATGGCCTTATTTAAAAAATTAAACCAAAGCAGCGTTTTTTCTAGGCGTTCGTAGTCTTGGCGAATGTAGGCAAAACTTGCTTGTAGTTGAATGTTTTGTACCACGGGCAGACGACTTTTAGGTTGGGCAGATAATTCAATCTCTAAAAGGTTGGTGTAATCTAAAAGCCCCCCACCCCGCTTTTGGCTTACCTTAGCTTGGTAAGCCAGTGCCGAAAATCGCCCTAAGTTTTCCCCTAAAAAAGTTAGAATAAGATGGGCATCTTGGTAATGAACTTTTTTAAGTAAAAAAACTTTTTCAAGTGTTTGCATAAGGGGGTTGCCCGCAAAGCCGCGATCCTCACGTATTTCCATATACGCTCCGGTCGCGTCTTTGCGGGCGCCTTGCATCTGGGCCCTTTTTAGAGGTCCCCCCAATTAGAGGTGCCCATAAGAAAGCCAAATGGCAAGGCCCACTGGGATTAAGATGGCAATGACTAAGAGAGAATTTTTAATCCATTTTTTTTCTTGCAGGGGCGATTTTTTCTGGCCGTAAGATTCTAGTTGAGTCATTAAAGCATCGAAACGCAACAAAGTGTCATGATCGTTCAGCCCAATACATTGGGCATAGGCTCGCAAAAAACCGCGGGCATAGGTTATGCCTGGGAGGCGTTCAAAGTGATCCGATTCAATGGCACTTAAATATTGGAGATTAATTCTTGTAAGTTTAGCCACCTCTTCTAAGCTGATGCGGCGTAGTTCACGTTCTCTTTTTAAATAACTTCCTAGATTTTCCATGTTATCACATATGAGATTGCTTCGGCCGGCTGGCCTCGCAATGACAGCCCTCTGTCATTGCGAGCGTCCGCGAAGCAATCTCTCTCATCCTTCAAGAAATTCCTTAGGTAGCATAAACCGCAGCCGTTCTAACGTTGCTGGGGGAATCTTTGTTTTATCGGTGATAATCGCATTTTTCAAAGACTCACGGCATTTGCATGGTGCCCCTTGATTTATCTTTGGCAAGACTGTTTTTAACAAGCTTTGAGCCGTTGCGATATTTTTATTTAAAGTATCAATAATCATTTCAATCGTCACGGTGTCGTGGCCCTCATGCCAACAATCATAATCGGTCGAAAGTGCCACTGTTGCATAACACATTTGGGCCTCGCGGGCGAGTTTGGCCTCTTGTAGATTAGTCATGCCAATCACAGCAGCACCCCATTGGCGATAGAGCTGCGATTCAGCCTGAGTAGAAAACATCGGGCCTTCCACACATAGATAAGTGCCGCCATCGTGAACCGTTGCCCCAATCGTATGCCCTGATTGCACGAGTTGCTTTTGTAGGTTCGCGCAAATGGGATGAGCAAAGCCCACGTGGGCCACAATGCCATTGCCAAAAAAAGTAGCAGGGCGGGCAAAGGTGCGGTCGATAAATTGGTCAATGATGACTAAATGCCCGGGTTCAATTTCGACTTTCAAAGAACCCACGGCTGAAATAGAAATAATCGATTGGCAGCCGATGATTTTTAAAGCGGCAATATTAGCCCGAAAATTTAATTCACTGGGTAATATCCGATGCCCTCGGCCATGACGGGCTAGAAAAGCGACTTTGACGCCCGATAACTCTCCTAGAATGAGGGCATCAGAAGGTTCGCCAAAGGGGGTGTTAACTTTGAGCTCTTCTGTATTTTTGAGCTCTTGCATTTGATAAAGACCCGAACCACCGATAATACCGATCATGATCATTGCCTCCGTTGCCATCCTATCAAAAAGTTTGTCTTTCAAAGCAAGTAATTTCTTTACAACAATTGCTTTCACAAGTACCATAGCCCGCAACCTAATTTTATAGAAAGGGTTTTTTATGAAACTAAAACAAAGTCGTGCTTTCATAGCACTGATGGTGAGTATTGTGAGTGGGGGCGCACTCTCTTGTGGAAGTTCAGCCGGAACTGGCAATGATAATCTGGCGAATGCAACCGGGATGACCATTGTAAATGCGACCAAGGCCGATGATTTTTCAACCAGTGGGAATGTGAATATTGGTTTTGTGGCTACCGATTCAAGTGGCAACGCTATCTTGGCACAAAACACATCGGGTACTCCACTTCGAGTGGCCATTGACAATATTGTGGTTCGTTCGGCCAATGCGGCAGATGGTGATATTACCTGCAGTATCAGCTCTGCCTTTAGTACCACCATTACCTGCACCTTTGCTTCCATTGCTACGGTGAGTGCCACCACAGGGACAGGTTCATGGGCCTTGGATATCGATAGTAGCGGAAGTATGTCGGGTAGCGACCCTTCTTGTTTAAGGGTTACAGCATCAAATTCTTTTTATGATGAATTAGAGGCAGATTCAGCCAGCAATCAAGTTGCGGCTTATGATTTTACGACAGATAGTTCTCTCGATGCGACTGGCTGTACGGGTGCTCGAGCAACTTGGGCAGCAACGACAGGTTTCACAGATACGAGTGAGTTGCTTGATTGGTCTGCAACCACGTCGGCTAACAATGCAGCCTTTTCCTCGGCAGTTGCCACGGTAGGAGATGGCGCAGGCACACCGCTTTATGATTCGATGACTGAGGTATGTACCGATATGGCTACGAACTCCTCGATCACTTCGGGTAATAGTAAATATATCCTTTTGCTTTCGGATGGTGACGATAGCGGTGGTGGTAGTAGCAGCTTAGCTGATCTGAACTCTTGTTTGAGTACCAACGATATTACAGCTTATGTCATTGGTTTGGGATCAGGTGCCATTGATAGCGTCTTACAAAGTATTGCTGATGCTAATGGTGGATTATATAGACCGGTGAGTGCAGCAAGCGAACTAGCAGAAGTTTTTGCTGCCTTTGCGACTGCGGTTAATGGAGGTTACAACAACGCAACCGTAACACTTTCTGTGCATGATTCTACGGTTACTGGGGTTGAAATTACCATTACTATTTCAATCGATGGTACGAGCGCCACCGATACGGTAACAATTACGCTTTAGTTAAAGTTTTCTTCATGACGATTGCATAATTGCGTTCGTTAGAAGCGCCGTCTCTTCGAAAAGAGTGGTAAAGTTCGGTTAATTCGAAGGTGCAATGAGGGATGGTTTCAATATTGGGGAGGGTCAAGCCGGCTTGTAAAAGCTGCAGCTCATTGACCCTCCCCAAATTTAAGTAAAATTTATTTTCTTTTCCTGAATGAAGGGCGTCGGGGTATTGTTTGAAAAGATCGGCCACTTCTTCCCCTACTTCATAATGTTTAGCGCAAATCGCCGGCCCAATCAGGGCCTTGATTTTATCACGCGAATCAGCCGTAAAATATTCTTCAACACATTGTTTAACAATTTGCTGGGCGCTCCCTCGCCAACCCGCATGAACTGCGGCTAGGGTGCCGCTTGGGTCAAACAGCAAAATAGGCACGCAATCAGCCGTTTTGATGCCTAAACAAACATTGGGTAAAGAAGTGACTAGGCCGTCGCCTTCCTTGCCGTAACAGTTCTCCGTCATCCCGGGCCCAGACCCGGGATCCATAATAGAATTATTTTCAATTTCAATAATTTGATCAGAATGGATTTGGTTTAACAATAACGGTTGATCAAATCCCAAACCACGGAATGAATTTAAATTAAATCCTTTGCCCGTAAAAAGGACGTTGATCTGATGTGTGTCGAAGGTAAAGGATTTAGTTAGCATATGATGATATCTGTCATTCTGAACCCAGCAGGGTGAAGAATCTTCCATTTCGGGTTGCTTAATAAAATGGAAGATTCTTTCGCCCTGCTGGGCTCAGAATGACACTATTTATAGCCCTCGCAATGACAGTCTAAGTTTGTTAAGCAACTCCCTCATATCTTGCCGCAAGGGGGCAACAATGATCAATCTTTCTTTTGTGCGGGGGTGAGTCAACTCAAGTTGATAGGCGTGTAAGGCTTGATGGGGAAAATCTTCAATCACATAGGGCAAATCACCGCGGGGGCCATAAACCGGATCACCTACCAAGGGGTGATGGCTTTCTTTAAAATGCACTCGGATTTGATGGGTGCGCCCGGTTTTAGGATAAGCCTCGACAAAAGTGATGGGCCCTAATTCTTCGAGCACTCGGTAATCGGTATGGGCTTCGCGGCCCTTTTGAGTTTGCGAAGACATTTTTTTGCGATCATGAAGGCTGCGGCCAATCACCGTTTTGAAAGAACCATGTAAGAGCTTGAATTTGCCCCATACCAAGGCTTGATAGGTCTTTTTAATTTGGCGGTTTTTAAATTGAGTTTGGATTTTTTCTAAAGTCCATTCGTTTTTGGCCACCAACAACACCCCTGAAGTTCCTTTATCAAGGCGATGGGTAATGCAGGCGCCAGGGTGATAGTGCAAAATGGCGTTCATCATGGTTTGATTGGGGTGGCCAGGTGCGGGGTGAGTGACAAATTTTGCTTCTTTGTTTACTGCAAATAGATCGTCGTCTTCATAAATAATTTCTAATGGGATATCCTCCGGTAACATTCTGGATCCCCCGGTCACGCCGGGGGATGACGCGTATGGCCAATTAATCGTTACTTGATCTTTTTTTCTTAAATGGGTGGCGGGTTTAAGGGGTTTGTCGTTGAGTAAAATAGTATGAGCTTCGATCCCCCGCTTAATTTTAGAACGAGTGATACGAAAGCGTTCGCTGATAAATTGGTCGGCCCGTTTCCCCTCACCGCTTGCATCAACGATGAGTTGAACCGATGGCTTCGGTGATGGATCCATAACCCTCTTGTTTGAGAAGTTTAACTAAACCTTGATTAATCGACTTAACAAGCCCAGGGCCTTGGTAAATAAGCCCAGTGTAGATTTGCACCAACGAGGCCCCGGCTTTGATTTTTTCATAGGCCTCAAGGCTAGAAAAAATCCCCCCTACTCCGATAATTATTTTTTTAGGCAAGTTTCGTTTAACAAATTGAATCATTTTAACGGAGATAGAATGTAGGGGTGCACCGCTTAAGCCCCCTGCACCTATCTTTCTAAGTAAATTCGAACTTGTTTTTAAATGAGTGCGTTCTTGGGTGGTGTTGGCCACCACAAAACCACCGATATTATATTTTTCACTGACTGCAAAGAGCGATTCTAATTTTTGGAAAGTAAGGTCCGGTGATAATTTTAGCAAAATAGGTTTTTTAATTTTTTGACTTTTGGCTTCATCGCTAATTTTGTTTAGCAGCTCTTCTAAATATTCTGTTTCTTCAAAGGTTTTGCCATCATTGGTGTTCGGGCAACTGATATTAAGCACAACATAATCGGCCAGGGGGCCAAGTTTAGCAAAACTTTCAGCAAAGTCTTTCACCCCGAGGCTGCCTAAACACCGAGGATCAGGAGTTTTGGCGATATTGATCCCCAGTGGAACAGCGCTTGGGTGTTTGATTAATTTTTCAGCCACTCTTTGAGCCCCTATATTGGGTAGGCCCAACCGATTGATGAGGGCACGATCTTGAGGCAGTCGAAATACTCTTGGTAAAGGATTTCCTGCGGAGGGCTTAGCCGTGACCGAACCAATCTCTAAAAACCCAAAACCAAGGCTTGGTAAAAAATCAAGGAGGTCTGCATTTTTATCAAACCCTGCGGCTAAACCCACTGGGTTGGCAAAGGTTTGGCCCCATAGGCTTTGTTTTAAACTGGCATGTTCGTAGTTAAAGCACCATGTGAAAGGTTTTGCTAAAAAAGTTTTACCAACAAATTTCCCCCACAGCAGCGCTTGATGATGAGCGGTTTCAGGGTTGAGAGAAAATAAGAGAGGTTTGATCAAGCGGTACATAGTGATATTATACGTGGATCCCGGATCCCCGGATCAAGTCCGGGGCAGGCTTGCCCGGGATGACGTAATGCCGTCATGCCGGACATTGATCCGGCATCCATATATGACATTACAACTCCTTTACCATGATTAGTGCATTTTCATGGTTGTTTTTATAATAACGCTTTCTTACCCCTACTTGCTTAAAGCCAAAACGCTCATATAAACTTTTAGCAGCCAAATTACTCTCTCGCACATCTAAATAAATAATATGAATATTTTTGGTTTGGGCCATTTGAATCATTTGGTTCATTAAAGTTTCGGCGATATGTTGGCGACGAAAGTTGGGGTGAACGGCAATGCTAATCAGTTCGACCTCGTCGTGGATAATCCAAAAATCGATATAACCAGCTAACTGTGAGTTGATTTCAGCTACCCAAAGATTAGAACAGGTAATTTTTAATTCATCTTGAAAAACAGCCTCGGAGTAAGGTTCTGGAAAACTTTGTTTCTCAATTTCTAAAATGGCCGGGATGTCTTCTTTTTTAATGGGGCGTAAAGATAGTGTCATAGACCTCCTGAATCAACTCTGGCATATGGATCGAAAACAACAACGCAGCGACTTTAGTCGTTGATTGAAGTTTACTGCGTGCTTGGTTATTCAATTTATCAGCCTTGGTCAAGAGGATGGTAACTTTAATTCCAAAAAATTGAAAGTACTCTAAGGCCTCCAGGTCTTCTTTTTGGATACCTCGCCGGCTATCGACTAACAGCAACAATTCAGAATCAGGGGGTACTTGACGCAAAAAACCTTCTAAAAAGTATTGCCACTGCCCCACTTCTTTTTTGCTGCGTTGGGCATAGCCATAGCCAGGAAGATCAATCAAAACCGTTTGCTGATCGGTAAAATAATAATTGATCGATACCGTTTTGCCAGGGGTCTTGGACACCTTGGCCAATTTCTTCTGCTGAAACAACGCATTGATCAAACTCGACTTTCCAACATTAGACCTCCCCGCCAACAATACATGTTTCAAGGGTGGCGGCGGTTTGGGCAATTGCTCTAGAAGAAACGCCGTAAGAATTTGGGTAATTTTAGCTTTAGGAATAAAGGGCATAAAAAATCTCTCTTGGGGTCAAGACTTGACCCCAAATTCTGCGGCGGGGCTCCTCTGTCATTGCGAACCCAGCAGGGTGAAGCAATCTCTTCTGTTTAAGCGGTGGGATTGCCACGCTCGCCAACGGGGCTCGCTCGCAATGACAGGAAGCCCGTGCCGGCTAGCCCCATATGAGGGTCTAAGCTTACGCGCCGGGTCGACAAAGCTACGCGTACGCGAGCTGCAAACTTAGAACTTAGTTAGACTCATAAAGGCGCAATTTTTTTGGCCTGGGCATATACCGCACGATCACCTAACTGTTGTTCAATGCGTAATAATTGATTATATTTTGCGGTTCGATCAGCGCGGCTTAAGGAGCCGGTTTTGATCTGCCCTGCCCCTACCCCTACCGCAAGGTCAGCAATGGTAGCATCTTCGGTCTCGCCGGAACGATGTGAAATAACCGTGGCATAATGGTTTTGTTGAGCTAATTGAATCACCTCTAAAGTTTCGCTGAGAGTACCAATTTGATTGAGTTTCACTAAAATAGCATTGGCCACTTTTGAAGCGATGCCTTTTTTGAACCGGGTTGGGTTGGTGACAAAAATGTCATCACCCACGAGCTGAATTTTGTTGCCTAGGCTTTCGGTTAAATGCAACCAACCTTCCCAATCATTTTGATCCAGACCATCTTCAATCGAAATAATAGGATATTGCCGGCACCAGTCTTCATAAATGCGAATTAAATCATCGCTGCTTAAGTTTGATTTGCCTTCACCTGCAAGATTATATTTTCCATTTTTGTAAAATTCGCTACTCGCGACATCTAGCCCTAAGGCAATATCTTTCCCCGGTTTTAAGCCAGCCTTTTCAATGGCACTTAAAATAATTTCAACGGCAGCTACATTTGAAGTTAGGTTAGGTGCAAAGCCACCTTCGTCACCCACGCTGGTGGATAGTTTTTTCTGATGCAAAATATTTTTTAAATGATGAAAAACCTCGACCCCCATCCTCAAAGCATCGGCAAAGGTTTTTCCGGCAGTAGGGATAATCATGAATTCTTGAAAATCAAGATTATTGTCGGCGTGCTGGCCGCCATTGACGATATTCATCATGGGTGTAGGTAGTAAAAGCTGCGCTGTGCCCGTTAATTTTTGCAAATATTGATAGAGGGGCATTTTTTCTGCAACACCAGCGGCCTTAGCCACAGCTAATGAAACCGATAATAAGGCATTGGCACCTAACTTTGATTTATTAGGGGTACCATCAAGGGCCAGCATGATTTGATCGACTTCTTTTTGGGCAAAAGGATCTCTGCCCACCAGCGCGGGTTGCAAAATAGTTTCAACATTAGAAACGGCTTTTTTAACCCCCTTGCCTAAATAACGCTCACCCCCGTCGCGCAATTCAATGGCTTCAAATTCTCCGGTCGAGGCACCGCTGGGCACAGCGGCCCTACCCATGCTGCCATCGGATAACCAGGCATCGGTTTCAACCGTGGGATTACCCCGTGAGTCCAGAATTTCCCGTGCAATAATGTTGGAGATGACAGTCGACATTTCGTTATGGCGGGTAACATGAAGAGGGAGAAGAGTCAATAATGATGGGCATGATGCCAAACAAAACGGCGGATGCCTAACCATGTTGGCAAGTCCTCGAACTCGTCTTCTGGTTTAGCAGGGCGTAGAATACTTGACCTTATTTCCGAAGGACCCACACTGGCATGATCACGACCCTCATACGCACCTTGCATAGCTGTGGCAAGAGGGCCTCCTCCTGGCAACTCGCGTATCGCTTGTAGGGCATGGGCAAAGTCATTGTATTGGCCGTTTCGTGAACCCAATAAAACCAATACCCGGCGCAGGGCCCAGTTGGGCATGCTATTTAATGTAGGTATTTGGGGCAGGATTTTTTCACCAGGAAGATAGAGAGCAAGCCTGTCAATTCGGCCGGCCGTCCATGTGCCAAAGCCACTTTCGTCGTTTGTATGTCCCGGATGGGTCATGCGCAGATTATAGATATGGGGCCCTCCTATTGCGATTCTGTCACCTTCTCCGAGAATGATGGGGATTAGCAGAGGGATACGCTCTTCATTAATGAAAACCCCTCCTGAGAACCCAAGGTCTTCAAGATACACGTGACCCTCTACGATTTCAATTTTAACTCGGTAATCACTCTTATCAAAGGGATTGAGTTGAATGATACCTTCGCTAGGTTGAAGTTGTGCTGGGACACCTGTACCCAGGAAAATTTTTGTAAAAGGTGAAATGTCTCCCTCAGTTTTGATCCATCCTCTTTTAGGCCACCACACTTGAAATTGAGGGATGTCCATATGATCTTCGCCTACCTCAAATTCCCAGCCCAAGGTATTATGATCCAGTTCAGTCTGATGAGGCATGTCAATAAAACCTTCGTAAAAGATTCCATACTTCACCATCAAGTTCTCGACGACTTTCATCAGACGTGGGTTGATTTGACGAATATATTCCATCAACCTCAAGGTGCCAGGTTCGATTTTTCGGTAGGCCTTGGGAGAGAGTTGGCTCGTTTCCTCGAATGCACTTCCAAGCAATCGCTGCAATTCGGCCAGAGGGCCATTTTTGAAGAAATTTTCTACGTCTACAGGTGTGTTGGCAAAAAAGTCCTTTGCCTCTTTTTCGTTGCCTCCTAGGCCAAGCAAGCCCCTTCTAAAGCCTTTTTGCAAAGCCCTTGCACTGGGCCAAAGGTAACCCCCTTCGGAAAGGTTTGGGTTTTTCCAGCCCTTCAAATGTATTTTTAAATTTTCTAACTCCTTGGGGTAGTACACTCGTATATAGGCAATAAGGCGAATCACCGTGGGTTCAACGGCTTTATATCCCTCCCATCTTGAGAGGCCGCTCTCATAGATGGCTTTGTGGATCAACTGTTTCAAAACATACAGAGGACCTTCTTTGATCAGCTCGTCAACTTTCACACTTCCCTTAAAAAATGGAGCCACCTCTTCTCGGCTAGGTTTGTAGGTCTTGGTGGCTGTAGGTTGTTTAGAAGCACCACTCTCATCATTGCCCTGGCTTAACATAATTCCTTTTGGGATATCGGTTTTTGCCCTGGGCATTTTACCGATACCCACCGCCAATGGGTGTTGAGGCCAGGTATCGCCCAAGATGCCGTAGAGATCCTGTGCAATTTGTCGGCTCATCCCGATGAAATCAAGGGCAGGGGCTGTGGGTGTTGTTGCATCAGGGTCTGAAGGGCCTGTGTTAGAATCATCTGCGGCTAATTTTCGAATGGCTACGAGGTTTTGAAGTGTCTGCCTTGCTAAATAGTCGTTGAATTGTTGCACCTTTTGGAGAGGCAATATTTTCTCCATCCCATGTTTATTGCCGTAATGAATCATAGCTAGTTCGGTGAGACCACTTACTACGTCATCGAGAAGGGGGGTTGTTCGATCGTATAAATCTCGTTCAGCAGCCTTAATTCCACCCATGGCTGCCAAGGCATTTACCCCTTTTTGCGCGAAAAGGGCAAAGCGACCATTCCCATGAACCACATGCCTGCCAGGGTTGAGTTCATTCATCAAGGGCAAGAGTCGAATAAAGAGATAGGCCATGAATAATTCCTTCTCTTCTCCATCTTCGTGGCTTGCGGTATGGGGAGAAAGTAAGTCAGTCAGGCCTCTATTCGCATGAAGAAACACGGGTGTGTTGACCACATAGCCCATTTCTGACAAAGACCCTCATGCTTTGTGGGTAGTTTTTTTGAAGGTCTTTTAAATGTTCAATAGCTACTTTAACTTTTCCAATCCTGAATTCATAATGAGCTGCGGCAAATTCTTCCCTGGCCCAGGCCTCTTGTACCTTCTCATCACCAACCTCTTTTGCATAGTGTGCTACGTCGATATGGAGGAATTGGGCTGCCACGACTGCTTCGTCATAGGCCTTGTGGGGGTCTTGAGAATAACGACTTAAGATCTCGTCTAAGCTATGTTCGTAAAGAGCCAGGCGTTTTTCAACATAGCTTTGAGCTAAGCGGTTCTTCATGAGAGGGTCAAGGGTAAACCCCATTAATTCTTCGTAGCTGCGGCACAAACTTTTTAGGATTACCATGATACTAAAAAAATAATCTTCAAGGTTTATCCATTCCTGTTGTAAATAATATTCAACGCGGCGAATGTGAAAGTCAGCCTCGAGTTCTTCATACTGCGTTCGAAGGGCCACCCAATCTTCTAAAAAGGGGCATTGTGCAAGTTCATTCAGTAACTTTTTAGCGTCGTATAATAAAACCTCTTGTTCAGGAAAACTTTCTGAATCTTTCAAAAGGGCATAGAGCACTTGGAGTTCCTTGGCCACGTATTCTGGTTTGTGAGGGATCTTAGCCGTGTCAAAACATTCCTGGGCTTGGGCAAAGTAATGATGGGCCTTGGGCCTGTCTTGCATCCATTGTGCTGCCAGTCCCCATTGGACAAGCTTAATGTAATTATTTTCAAGGCCTTCGGGGCCACCTACGTCAGGGTGTGCAGTTTCGATCAAATCATAGACGCGCTTGCTCCAGGCCTCGTAGACAGGCCGTGCTTTTTCTAAAGTTGAAGTTGCGTGGTGTTTTTGCTCGGCATCGATTTGCTTCAAACTTGCTGTTAATAAATAATCAGAAACTACTCCAGGGTTGGGAGGTCGGGGCTGATCGAGTAAAGAAGTGCTTAAAGTGGCTTCGGCCGCTTGGAGGCGCTTTTTTAAATCGGGTAGATTAACACCGATTTTTGCATAGGTGACAAGTAACAGTTGTAGGTTGGCATCGCTGGGATCTAAGGTGTAAATGGTTTCAATCATGGTCAGGGTTTGAGCTTGGATTTCTTCTGGAGATGGCGGTAGTGGCGTTTCAACCCCGGAAACTTGCTTGCTTGTGTCAGGTTCAATGGCTGCGCAATAGCCATCTAAAGATGGAGGAGATACCAAGTCCCCGTTTACACATAACGGGTCTGTTGTGACACAACTTGCAATCTTGGAATTACAACTGAAAGACGGGTCTACCCTGACCATGTTCCCCCCGGATTTGTTATTCATGTTCTCGTTATAAAATAATAAAGGTTGCTTGATGCGCGTGGGGTCAAGATTTTATAAGCTCGTCGACTTTCCCACAATTCCACAGCTTCTACTGCTAGGTTAAGGAAGGAAACGTTCCAAAGGCTTCAAGACAGCATTGAGCTTTTTATCGAGGCTCCACACTTGCGATTTGGAATTTCTTGCAGCGGTAATAAGGCAGGCATCGATAAGCCCGATGCCTTTGCTGCCCCAATGATTTTTAGAGGAGAGGAGCCCAGCTTGGATCCATAGCCCTCTTTCTTCTATTTTTGGTAAGAGCTCCCAATATTTTGTAATTATTTCTGCTTCGCTACGATGACGAACGCCTTGCAGTAATTCGGAAAATACGCACTCTATGGCTAAGACATGGAATAGTTCAATTTCTTGGCGAAGGGCAGCGCTTACCGTAAGGTTATTTTTAAAAAATTCAATCCACACAGAAGTGTCGACAATAATCATGTTAGTTTTCTATTGAGGGCCCGCGCTTTTTGGGCCGAAAAAGAAGCACTGAATTTTAAGGGGTTTTTCTGAAGGGAGCTGTTCAACTCGCGTAATTTTTGCATAGCCAGCCATTCTTTTAAGGCAATAACGATGCAATCCGTTAAATTTTTGCCTTTAGCCTTTTTTTTGACTTCATAAACTAACTGATCAGTAATTAAAGCCGTGACTTTCATACGATGAATCATACGATACTCAATCGTATAAATCAAGGAAGATTGCCACGCTCGCCTTTGGGGCTCGCTCGCAATGACATAGAAGCCCTGCTAGTGCTTCGACAATTGTAAGATAAAAATTAAGCGAAGGACTAGGCTCGCCACCTGCATATGCACTTGACGCCACCGTTGTCATTCCCGCGAAAGCGGGAATCTAGAAGTGTTTGAAAAGACTGGATCCCTGCCTTCGCAGGGATGACAAGAAAAAAGTGAGTGGCGTCAAGTGCATATGCTAGGCTCGGAATGACAGTTAATTTCAATGATTGCACGGTTTTTTCTCGAAGAAGGCGATGATTTCGTCTTTTTTGGCGGCGGCGTCTTGGTAGCCCAACTGCAATAACATTTTGAGATAGTCCGAGGCAAAGGTGAGATAACTCAAGAGGTCAAGGCTGGCGTCTTGGTTAATGTCGAGGGCGCGTAAAATAAAATTTTCTAGGGTGGTAAAATGGGGGTGATGATGGTGGCTATTGTACCAATTATAAAACACGTCGCTGATGGGAGTGCTGGGATTGATCTTGATGTATTCGATGCTGCGAAATCGACGCTTGGCTTGTTGCCCCGAACGCAAGACTTTCTTAAGCCCGGCATTGATTTTGTCTAAATAGTCATCGCCATATACTTCAACGCTACGTTCAATGATTTGATTGATGCGCAGCATTTGCTCCATATCGTATTCGAGCCGGTCTAGAAAAATGCCATTGAGCATTTTACCCAAGTATTCACCCACCGAAGGCGGCCCTTGGTCTTTAACATCTTTTTCATCAACCTGACGTTGAGCTAAGTCGCGAGCCTCCGAATGCAAACTCACAATAAATAATTTATTCGCCCCAAATTGCACCGCGGGTGACAGAGGCGTGTTAAGTCGCACCCCGCCATCAACATAATGGTGACCATCAATGGCAATACTTGGGAAAATAAAAGGGATGGCAGCACTGGCCATGGCATGTGAATAATTTAAATCTACTTCATGCACTTGATACGGGCCGACATATTCTATGGCCGGCTTCTTTTGAACGAATAATTCCGTTTTCCCGGTTTTCATACGGGTGGTGACGAGCGACACAACTTTAAGACGACCGCTGTTGACGTTTTGAGAAATTTTGTTCCAAGACACATGTTTTTTTAAAAATTCTACAAAAGGTGCGGTGTTAAAAACCGAGTGAAAATGGTGTTGGCTTTTTTTGTGACTGGCAAAGGGATTGAGCCGAGTTAAATTGCGGGTAAGGCCCAAGAAGGTATTGCTTAAAAAATTCCCTAGGGCTTTAAAATTACGATAATAAATTTCTTCTTGTTTGACCTCAGCCCATAGCCGGCACAATTGTTCGCCTTGAAGTTCAGGGTGATCAGCGGTGGAGGCCATAAAAGAAATATTAATTGCCCCCACACTCGAGCCACATTGGATGGGGAAATTGAGTTCACGAAAAGGTTTAGGCAGCCCCGTGCGAATAAAATGCAGCACACCCGCTTCGTAGGCCCCACGAGCCCCTCCCCCACTCATCACCAACGCCAAGCGTTCATTGCGATTCTTCACTGTTTAATTGTAATACAAATTGAGGTTCTTAACCAAAGAATCTTTTTCCGTCATCCCGGGCTAGACCCGGGATCTATTCTTCTCATACATGGATGTCGGATCAATGTCCGGCATGACGGCATTACGTCATCCCGGGCTAGCCTGCCCCGGACCCCGATCCGGGGACCCGGGATCCATGAAGTTACAATTCACAAATGTCAGGGTATAAATCGTTCCAATGAGGGTTTGTTTTTTTAATCAACTCTATCTTCCATCTTCTTTTCCAATTTTTTAATTGTTTTTCTCGTGGAATAGCCTGCTCGTAAGTTTCATAAGGTTCAAAATAAACCAGATTATCCAAACCCTATTTGGTAGTAAAAGAATTCGGATTAACCTTATTTTTATGTTCCCATACTCTTTTGGGTAGATTCGAAGTAATACCAATGTAAAGGGTGCCGTTGCGTTTATTGGTCATAATATATACAAACCAATTTCTCATAGATTTCCACTATGGATCCCGGGTCCCCGGATCGGGGTCCGGGGCAGGCTAGCCCGGGATGATGCTTTTCCCATCATTATCTAACTCAAGCTGTCAACGATGGTGTCGCGTAATTTGGTGATGATGGGGCTCTTGGCGAGTTTGGATTGGGAGGTGAAATTGGGCGGGTTTTTTTCGTTTAATTTTTTAAAAATATAAATGATGCGATGCAGAGCGGTTAAGTTGGTCATCACGCCAATTAAGACTAATGCAGCAATGGTGATGTATTCTGGGGCGTTGATATTACCCCCGCTAACGGCAAGTTTAACCAGGGGGCTAAATACCGAACCTACTCCAAGGTAAACGATGCGCTCGGGGCGTTGCATGGTGCCACTATCGCATTTAATCCCTTCACTTAAACCGCGGGCGCGGGTGTAACTCACCATGAAAGAACCAATGAGGCCGGCGATGACAAAATACAACACCCAGGATTCACGAAAATAAATAGCGGCCCCTAAAAAAACTACCGCTTCGCCCAAGCGATCCATGACGGAGTCATAAAACCCACCTGACACGCTCATTTTCCCTGAAAGCCTTGCAATCCTTCCATCAAAAATATCGCAGGTGCCACTGGCAATGATCATCCACCCTGCAACGCCCACCAAGCCTTGAGCAAAGGCGATGCTGGCAAAACAACTGAAGAGAAACCCCACGGTGGTTAAACCATTGGGGCTAATGCCTAAACGTATCAATAATTTTAGGATAGGGTTGGTTGACCAAATCCAATATTCGCGAAACCATAAATTTAATAATCTTGAGCGATGCCGGGTGGCCAATTCTTCATCGTGAGGCAATTTCCAGTGAGTTATTGCAAAGATAATAAGCATGATGAAGAAAAAACTATTGATCGCAATCACTGGCCCTAGGCTAATCCAAAAAGGGTCCAAGTTTTTAAGGGCGCTCAGCATAATAAAATGACTCCTAGACTATACACTCCTAGACTATACAGTTGAATTTATCAACCGTCATCGGTATGAGCTTTGCACTATGAATGATGCCCAGCGTAAGCGTGCCTTGTTAACCTTATTTAGTGTTATTTTACTGGATCTGATTGGTTTTGCCCTGTTGGTACCCACTATCCCGCTTTTGGCCAAGACTTATCATGCGAGTGGTACAATCTTGGGCGTCATTGTTAGCTCTTACACCGCTATGCAATTTTTGTTTGCGCCGTTGTGGGGGCGGCTTTCAGATAAGATTGGCCGCAAAAGGGTGTTGATTATTTCAATCGTAGGTGCCGGGTTTAGCATGATTCTGCTGGGGTTTGCGACTAATCTATGGATGATTTTTTTATCTCGACTCTTAGGCGGAATGTTTGCCGCCAACATTGGGGTGGCAAGTGCTTATATTACGGATATTACCCCCAACCATGATCGGACCAAGGCCATGGGGTTGATTGGCGTTGCCTTTGGGGTGGGGTTTTTATTGGGACCTACTTTAGGGGGGATGTTAGTTGGCTTTGGGCAACATGTTCCCATTTTTGTGACCAGTGGTTTAAATTTTATTAATGCAATTTATGCCTATGCGGTTTTGCAAGAAGATCGGCATGGCCTGCATGGGGTCAAACGCGAAAGCCTGCCACTAAGACAAGTATTGACCCATTCCCTACTTTTAAAAATTTGTATCATCAATTTTGTTTTTACTTTTTCTTTAACCCAATTAGAAACGACTTTTGCATTTTACATGAAAAGTATTTTTTCTTCGCCTGATTCGCAAATTTATTTTATTTTTTCGTTCATGGCATTGCTCATGATCTTGGTGCAAGGGGGTTTGATTCGGCGGCTCTCCCCTCGTTATTCAGATATGACTTTATTAATGGTGGGCGCTGGGATTTTAAGTTTGGGTTTTTTATTACTTCCACAAGTGCATTATGTTTCGATTTTACTGCTGCCGCTCGCCGCGGCTTCTATTGGGCGTGGCGTGGCACAGCCTTCTTTAACCAGCATGGCTAGCAAAGTGATGGATACCGGGATTGGAACGGTAATGGGGGTTTTTACAGCTAGCACAAATTTGGCTCGTTTTGTGGGGCAACTCTCAGCCGGGGCATTTTTTGATTTGCGGCCTAGTGTGCCATTTTATGTGGCAGGCACGCTGATGCTGCTAGTGTTTGTCATTGTAAAAATCGATCAACAACTAAAGCTGCGTATAATAACGGCAAATAGATAATCGAAAGAAAAAAGCAGCGCCGTGCCCAAACGGCGTTACCTTGGTTTTTAATCCCTAAACAAGTGTAGCCGAAAAAAATAATCCCTAATATTAAAGCTGCAATAAAATAAAAACGACCTACAAGCCCCAAGGGTGCAGGCATGAGTGAAATGGGAATTTGGATAAAGGCATAGGGAATCATTTGATAACAGGTAGCCATATTCCCTTGCGTTAAAGGCATCACTTTAATCCCAGCTTTAAAATATTCTTCTTTACGAAAAATGCTGATCGCTAAGAAATGAGGGATTTGCCAAATATAAAGGATGGCAAAGAGGCTCAAACCTTGTAAATCTAAGCGATGGGTAAGCGCTGTCCAACCTAACCAGGCAGGCATGGCACCTGGCACTGCTCCAATCCACAAAGCTAGAGGGGTTTTGCGTTTTAAAGGTGTGTAAACAGTTGTGTAAAGTAAAAGAGAAATGGCGGCGAGCAAACCGGTAATGGGGTTCACCCATTCCATCATCGCAAACACGGCAATGATGGAAAGTATAAGTCCAATCCATAAAGCTAGGGCACTTGGGATACGCTGGGTAGGCAAAGGCCGGTCAGCGGTTCGAGTCATGAGGCGGTCTAAATCTCTTTCCAGGTACATATTAATCGCATTGGCCCCTGCCACTAATAAAAAGACCCACCCAAGAATCGTTAATACGCGCAGGGGTACCAAGGGCATAGGGGTTAGCCACATGCCGCCAAAGGTGGTGATGAGCACGAGGGGAATAATTCGTGGTTTGAACAATTCAAAAATAGCCACGAGAGATTTTTGATAAGAAATCATGGTGAGGCTTTCACGCGAATACTGATATAAACTAACGCGAGCAAAAGCAGCGCTCCCACCCCTAAATGCCCAAGGGCGACGGGTAAATCAAGATAAGTATAAACGGATAGGAATCCCAAAGTGATTTGGGCAGCCGTTAATATCATCAGCAATAAGATAGGTTGATGATGGGATAAATTTTTAACTTTTAAATAAATTGGAAAACCGAGCAGCAATATTCCAAGCCCCATCCCCATTAAACGATGAGCCATATGTAAATAAAGTAAGCCCGAACCACCCGAGGGCCAAAGCGAGCCTTGGCAAAAAGGGATCTCTAAACAAGCGAGGCTCGCCCCCGTATGTTTCACCAAGGCCCCCAATAAAATTTGCACGTAAAGTAGCACCAATAGTAGAAGCGAAAAATGATAGCCACAAGACTGAGTAGACACTTGTTTTTCACCGGTTGAATTTTGATTCATGATTAGAAATAAATAAAACAAAGTTGCCAGGAAAAGCATGGAGGCACCCAGATGAGCTGTGGATACTAAGGTCGGTAACCGATAAATAACCGTGATGCCTCCCAAAATTCCCTGAAACACCACCAATAGAAAAGCCAATAAGCTTAATTTTTTGAATTTCGAGGATACTTTAGAATCATGCAAAGTTTTTAGAAAAAAGATGAGGGTGAGTAGCCCAACTAAAGAAGCAACTAAGCGATGCGAATGTTCAATGGCAACACCGCCTTGCATCTTGGGAAAAAATTCGCCGTAACATAATGGCCAATCCGGGCAAGCGAGGCTCGAACCCGTTCCGTGCACTAATCCCCCCATTAAGATCAAAATAAAAGTTAAGACTAATAGAATTAGTAAAATAGAGCGCATATTGAAAGGCACGAGCTAGCAAGTCTACTCAACTTGGTCAACACAAGTTGCTGCACCTGTGGTAGCCGAGTGAAAGTGTCAGTACTAACTGCCGAGTGAAAATGTCAGTAGCTATCCTCCGAAAGGAGGAGAAGGATGCTACTAACAATGAGAGATAAAAATAAAATTGAGGTAATTGAGGCAGTCATGGACGAGAGG
>JACPFA010000030.1 GCA_016183235.1 Deltaproteobacteria bacterium | reverse complement strand
CGAGCTTCGCTCGACTCGCAATGACATCAATGGAGGGCCTCGCGAGGAAGATTGCTTCTGTTATCATGGGTCCTGAGCCGGAGTTTACCCCTGCGCAGGCAGGGGCGGGGATGACATTCCTCGCAATGACATTTTTAGACTTGGCACTCACGTAAATTACCTCCCTCGAACCATCGCCATAGCTACCTCATCTCTAATATTCAAGGGGGTTCTGTGTGGATTGCAATATTATATTCGCTAAGGCCTGAACCCAATCGGGATGGTCATTGAGGGATGGGACTAAAGCTAAGTCTTCCCCTCCATGTTCAAGAAAGGAATCCCTGCCCCTTAAAGCAATTTCTTCTAAAGTTTCTAAACAATCGGTTACAAATGACGGACAAAACACGAGTAGCCGCTTCTTCCCTCCCCCCGCCAATTGTATGATGGTTTTATCAGTGTAAGGTTGTGCCCACGGAATTCTGCCTAATCTTGATTGGAAACTAATGGAGTATTGATCAGATAACAATTGTAGTTCTTTGGCCAAGGCCCGGGCGGTATAAAAACATTGGGCGCGATAACAATCTTTATTGTTTACCTCTAAAGGTTCACAGCATTGACCATCGTTGCGGCAAACCTTCCCTGCAATAATTTGTTTTTTCAACTGACGTTCCGGGATACTATGAAAACTAAACAAGATATGATCCGGCTTAAAATTTGTCATCCATCCCCGCCCAAGACTAGCAAAGGCCTTCAAAAAACCTGCCTCATGATAAAATTCAGCAATATGAGTAAGGGAAATTTTTTTGGAATAGTTACGGTGCACTTTAAATAAGTCTTCCAAAACGGTTCGGGTCGATGAATCAGCAAACTGAGGATAGAGGGGGATGGCTAAAATTTCTTGCACCCCTTTTTTCACCAATGTCTGGTAAGCATGCTCAACACTTGGTTCACCATAACGCATCCCGATTGCTACCAAAAATTCGGGGCCCAACTCCTTTTGTAAAGCGTTTTGTAAATTTTGAGTGTGAACCATTAAAGGCGACCCTGCTTTTGTCCAAATCTTTTGATAAGCAGTAGCGGATTTTTTGGCGCGAAAAGGGGCGATAATCCCATGCACTAAAAACCATCGTGCCATGGGGTTAATATCTAAAACAAAAGGGTCCATCAAAAATTCGCGCAAGAATTTGGCCACAGCCTGGCGGGTGGGTGCGACCGGGGTGCCAAGATTAAGGAGCAAGATGCCTTTCATAACTGGGGTTTCGTGACCGCAAAGATAACAATGCCAATGAGCAGGAGGGTTGGAACTTCATTAATAATGCGACAAGCTCGTTCGGAAAGAAAAAAATTGCCTTGAGAAAATTTGCGCCGAACGACCCCGGCAAAAATCTGATAAGCGATCAGCACCAAAACACCCGATAATTTGGAATGAAACCAGGCTTGCTTGAGTAAAGCTGGGTTGAGAAAAATTAGCCAAACCCCAAAAACGATGGTGAGCAACATGGCTGGATGCATGATGATATAAAGCAGCTTGCGCTCCATCAGTTCGTAGGCTGCCGCAAGTTTAGGTTCGGTTTGAAATTTGACATGGTAAACAAAAAGGCGAAAGATATAAAAGAGGCCCGCAAACCATGCGACTACAAAAATGAGATGAAAAGCTTTAATCCAAAGGTACATAAGTATCTGTCATTGCGAACCCAGCCACGGCTCTCTGTCATTGCGAACCCAGCAGGGTGAAGCAATCTCTTCTGCCTAACCGAGGAGATTGCGGAGTTTATCCTGAGGCTTGCCGAAGGAGCTGGCTTGCCTCGCAATGACAGAAAGCCCCCGTTGACCTCGCAACGACACCGTTCACACCGTCTTCGAAAACACCGGGGTCTTCGCGTCTTTTTTGATTCCTGCTAAATATTGATCAAACACCATCGCCATATTTCTTAAGAAAAGGTGGCCTAAATCTTTTATTTTCATTTGTCGATCATTTATTTCTAACAAACCCTCTTGCACAAAGGCCTTTAAATTCAAGAGTTCTGAGGCAAAATAATCTTCAAATTGAATTTGCCATTTTTTACCAAACTTAAGCAAGTTCACCCCGCCATGACACATGATTTGGGTAATGAGATCTCGGCGTAAGGTGTCATCAGGCTTTAAGATAAAACCGCGAAAAGTAGCCAAACCCCTGGCTTGAATTTGTTGGTAATATTTTTTCAAATCTTTGGCATTTTGAAAATAATTGCCCCCCACATAAGAAATCGAACTGACCCCAAACCCAATCTGATGGGCATCGGCCCGAGTAGAATAGCCCATAAAATTGCGATGCAGGCTGCCGTTGCGCTTGGCCTTCGCTAATTCGTCGGAGGCTTTAGCAAAGTGATCCATGCCAATTAGTTCATAACCACCTTGGGTAAAGGTTTCATAGGCCTTGGCAAATAATTCTAATTTTAGTTCAGGGGATGGAAGATCGGAATCTTTAAAAGACCGTTGTACGGGCCGCACCCATGGCACATGGGCATAACTGTAAACTGCTAAGCGGTCGGGCTTCAGACCCAAAACTAAGTTTAAAGTCTTGGTCCAGCCTGATAAAGTCTGCCCTGGCAAGCCATAGATAAGATCAAAATTAAAAGAATTAAACCCTAAATTTTTTAGATAATCGAGCATCGCAACCGTCATTTCATAGGTTTGATCGCGATGAATTAATTTTTGCACCACCGGGTCAAAATCCTGCACTCCTAAAGAAATGCGATTAAAGTTTAACTCGCGCAATTTATCACAAAAGGCATGGGTGCTCGTGCGCGGGTGCATCTCGATAGCAAGTTCAGCGTCAGGGGAAAATGCAAAATGTTTTTTTACCTCACCAACAATTTCAGCTAATTCTTCGGGTTGAAAAAAATTGGGCGTCCCCCCACCAAAGTGTAACTGGCTTAATTCTCGAGCGGTGGTTGGAATAAATTGAACTGATTTTTGGATTTCTTTTTTTAAAATTTCTAAATATTCTCGAGAACGAGCATGATCTTTGGTGATCATTTGCATACAACCACAAAAATGGCAGAGCCGTTCACAAAAAGGCAGGTGAAAATAAAGAGAGAGCTTTTCGCCAGCTCGTAGCGATTGTAGGCTTTGTTCAAATAATTCAACGCCTATTTGTTCTGACCAGGCCGGCACCGTAGGATAGCTGGTATAACGCGGCCCAGGGACGTTATATTTTTCTAACAGTGGTAATAAAGAAGCTGGCATGCTTAAGGGTTTAAACCAAATAGCTTGAGATAATCAAGCAGGCAAAACCGTATTGGCTGCGATTTTCAATACGCTATCGGCTTTATTGAGACTGTAGAAATGAATGCCTGTGACTTGCTTGGCAATCAATTCTCGGCACTGGCTGGTTGCATGTTCAACGCCTACCGCTTTCATTTGGTCGGCATCGTTTTGGCAATTGATGAGGCGCTGTTGCAATGGTTTTGGAAATTTGGCCCCGCACATTTGCGTGAACTTTTCTACCTGTTTGAGATTTTGCACAGGTAAGATCCCTGGCAGAATGGGGACTTTGATTCCCCTTTCTCTTACTTGTTGCACAAAATTAAAAAAATCTGCGTTGTCAAAAAATAATTGGGTAATAATAACATCGGCACCGGCCTCTACTTTGCGTTGGAGATTTTTCAGATCTTCTTCAGGGCTTGCCGCTTCTAAATGTTTTTCGGGATAACCCGCTACCGCAATACTTAATTGTGGATAGTGAGTTTTAAGAAAAGTTACCAATTCATTGGCGTGACGAAAACCATCTTGAGGAGGTACATGGTTTTTTAAATCCTGCGGAACGTCTCCCCGCAGCGCCACGATTAAATCAATGCCTTGCGATAATATCTCTTCAACATAACGTTTGATTTGATCTCGATTCGAAGCAATGCAGGTGAAGTGAGACGCAATGGGTACTTTCGTTTCTTTTTTTAATCGCAATACAATATTTTTGGTAAGATCGCGCGTTGAACCCATGGCCCCATAGGTCACCGAAAAATAGGCGGGGTGAATTGCACAAAGGCGTTTGACCTCTTGAATGAGCGCATCAACACTCCCCGGAGATTTGGGGGGAAACAATTCTACCGAATAACGAAACTGCCCATTTTGATAAAGATCTGAGAATTTCATTGGTTCTCGCTAATATACATACTCAATATTGTAAAAACTTTTTTAATCGATTGAAGGCCTTACGTTTCTCTTCTCTCGGCCGAAAGGCATTACCTTTCAATCTTGAATTTATAACATCTTCATCATCGGTTGACTGATGCAAAATCTCCATCACTCCCTCATAAAATTCGCGCGCCTCTAAATAGGAGCATCGGCTGGCTTTGGCCGCACGCTGGATCTCTCGATCGGAGGTCACCACCAACGCTTGTTCCCCTTGCTCACGCATCTGCAGCATTATTTCTTCATCGGCCGTATAACCACCTCTGGAATAAAAAACCGAAATACCCCCATGCTCTTCTTGCAACGGGACATTCCCTGTTTGACTATAACGATCAAAATACACCTGCACCTTTTCTCCGGTAGCCCGATGAAAGGCTTCTAAAAAATTTAATAAATCTTGTTTTGCCTTGGTGGGATTTTGCAATTCTAAATTTGCAAAGCAACTTACCCCGCGCAGCAAATTGTAACCGTCGACCAACCATCGCATGTAATTAAGATCTTTCGTGCTTAAATTTTATGCACTGCTAATAACCCAGGCACATTTTTGAGTGTGACAAAGCCCATCCTAAAAAACAAATGAAAGAATTTCAACAAGTTATAAATAAGTGGAGACTTGGCATCTCTATTGCAAAGCTCAGTAGGCAAAAAATAGGTGTGGGATTGAAAGTTTAACGAGTGGCAAGAGAACAGGGTGGATTCCCGCAAGGGGCCACCCTGGATTGCCATCATAATCGATAAGGAGAATGTAATCATGTTAAAGAGAAAGATCTTGTTTTCGTTTCTTGCCATGCTGCTTTTTTGTATACCAACCCTGGCCTTTGCCGATGATCCCACCACTGCAGAACTTAAAATCGCCATCGACACGTTGTGGGTATTGATAGCCGCCGTCTTGGTATTCTTTATGAATACCGGGTTTGCCATGGTGGAGGCCGGGCTTTGTCAAAGCAAGAATGCCGTTAACATTTTGGCTAAAAACTTTGTTGTTTTTGCCGTTGCCTCACTTTCTTTTTGGGTCTTAGGCTGGGGCCTCATGTTCGGCGATGGTTCTCCCCTATTCGGAACCCAAGGGCTTTGGCTTTTATCGGGGGTCGATAATAGCCCCGCAACCGGAGATACCTACCAAGGTGTTTATGGTTCTATTGCTTGGGCAGGCGTTCCATTGATTTGTAAATTTTTCTTCCAATTGGTCTTCGCCGGTACCGCTGCGACCATCGTCTCTGGGGCTGTGGCCGAAAGAATCAAATTCATTTCCTTCATCGTCTTTTCAGCCATTCTTGTTGGAATTATGTATCCTGTCACCGGTCACTGGGTATGGGGCGGTGGCTGGTTGGCTGCTGCTGGTATGTGGGACTTTGCTGGTTCTACCGTGGTGCATTCCGTGGGTGGCTGGGCGGCCTTAGCGGGAGTTTTAATGTTAGGCCCCCGCATCGGGAAATTCAAAGATGGGAAAGTTCACCCCATTCAAGGTCATAACTTAGGCATGGCAACTTTGGGTGCCTTCATCTTATGGTTGGGTTGGTTTGGTTTTAACCCTGGCTCAACCATGTCAGTAGGTGATGCCATTGCTCATATAGCCGTCACTACCAATTCAGCTGCCGCTGCCGCTATTCTTGGTGCAACGGTTGTTTCTTGGCTGCTGTTAAAAAAACCCGACCTTACCATGATTTTAAACGGCGCCTTAGCCGGCTTAGTGGCCATCACCGCACCTTGCGCCTTTGTAAGCGTGGGTAGCTCGGTTATCATTGGCTTACTAGCTGGAGCACTGGTGGTTTTATCGGTTATGTTTTTTGATAAAATCAAAATTGACGACCCGGTGGGTGCCCTTTCCGTGCACTTAGTTTGTGGGATATTCGGAACCTTGTGTGTTGGGCTGTTTGCGCAAGATCAATTTCAACCTGCTACCACGGGCAATGGCCTCTTGTTTGGCGGTGGTGCCACCTTATTAATGGCTCAAATTAAAGGCGTCTTAGCAGTGGGCGGCTTTACCCTGGTTGTTGCTTTGATCACTTGGGCAATCATTAAGGCGGTTTTAGGGCTACGAGTGAGCGAAGATGAAGAAATGGAAGGCCTTGACTATGGCGAACATGGTAACATCGCCTATCCCGACTTCGTTCAAGCTCGTTCACAAAGTTAATTGATTATATTAGGGGGAAGCATTAAGCTTCCCCCTAAGAACCAAGGAGATCTTTCATGAAAAAAATAGAAGCGATTATCAAACCTTTTAAGCTGGATGAAGTCAAAGAGTCCCTCCAGTCCATTGGTATTCAAGGCTTGACCGCCGTTGAAGTGAAGGGCTTTGGTCGGCAAAAAGGTCACACCGAACTTTACCGTGGGGCTGAATACATCGTCGATTTCTTACCCAAAATTAAGCTTGAGATCATCGTCAATGATGAAGATGTGAGCAAGGTGGTTGAGGCCATCCAAAAAACGGCCAAGACTGGCCGCATTGGAGATGGCAAGATCTTCGTCTCTCCGATTGAAGAAGTTATCCGAATCCGAACGGGCGAAACCGGATCTTCGGCGATTTAGGGAACTTCCCTTGGCTTTTTTGTTATGCTACACATGAGGCATGTCTAAAAAGTCGAGCCTCTTTGCCTGCCAACAATGTGGTTATCAAACTCCCAAATGGTTAGGCAAATGCCCCGAATGCCAACAATGGAATACCTTGGTAGAAGAACGCATGGAGCGCAGCGATAACCAAGCGGCTTCTTTTTATACCTTAAATTCAAAACCTTTGCCCCTCACTCAAATTGAAATGGATTCAAATTCACGCATCATCACGGGTATTCACGAATTAGACCGCCTGTTAGGCGGTGGGCTCGTAACAGGTAGCACCACTTTACTAGGCGGCGACCCTGGCATTGGAAAATCAACTTTGGTTTTACAAATTCAAAACCAACTCACTCAAGCAGGCAAAAAAACTTTTTATCTCACGGGTGAAGAATCTTTAGCGCAAATTCGGTTACGTGCTGAACGTTTAGGCATTCAAAATCAAAACATCACGGTGCTTTCTGAAAATAATTTGGAGGTCGCGTTGCAAACGGTTGCCCAATACGAGCCTGATTTTTTGGTCGTTGATTCCATTCAAACTGTCTACTTGCCCGATTTAGGTTCAGCCCCTGGCTCGGTGAGTCAAGTGAGGGAATGTGCAGGCAAGCTCCTCTATTTCACCAAGTCGAAAGGTTTAGTCACTTGGCTGGTTGGGCACATTACCAAAGAAGGGTCGCTCGCTGGCCCCAAGATTTTAGAACACTTGGTAGACACCGTACTTTATTTCGAAGGCGATCGGGGGCAACCCTATCGTTTGCTGCGCACGTTTAAAAATCGTTATGGCGCAACTCACGAGGTTGGGGTTTTTGAAATGGGCGAACAGGGCTTGCTGGAAATTGAAAATCCTTCTTCTTTCTTTTTATCGCACAAAGAACAATCGCGCCCTGGTTCTGTAGTCGTATCTTCTTTAGAAGGCACCCGCCCTATTTTGGCGGAATTGCAAGCCTTGGTGGTGCCAAGTCATTTGGCGACGCCCCGCCGTGTGACGGTGGGGGTGGATTCAAGCCGCGTGGCATTGCTGGCCGCGGTGTTAGAAAAAGTTTGCGGATTCGTGCTTGCCAATCAAGACATTTTTATTAACGTGGTAGGCGGGCTTTCGCTAGAAGAACCCGCGATTGACTTGGGGGTTTTGTTAGCCATGGTGTCTAGCCTTAAAAATAAAATGCTGCCTCCCTCGTATTTGGTGTTAGGCGAAGTGGGGCTGACCGGAGAAATTCGGCCCGTGGCCGGGGCATTGTTTAGAATTTTAGAAGGAAAAAAGTTGGGTTATAAAAATATTTTATTACCCAAAAAATCCGCTCAAGATTTAAAAGCGGTTCAAGGCAATAAAGATTTATCGGGGATTGAATTTTATCCTGTAACCACCGTACACGAAGCATTGGGATTTCTAAAATAATATGAGCTTATTTGAAGGTTTAAAACAATTTTGGCTTAAACCGAGGGCTAGGCCTTTAGCCCCCGAAGCCAAGGGCATCGCTGATCCCGCTTCTTTTCCAGGGCCCAAGGCCCTGTTGCAAAAATTCTTGGGGCTAAGCACCCGGGAATTGCCTGAAAAAAACCCACCCAAAACCCAAGTGGTTAAAAAGTTAGAGGCTCAAGACCCAGAAATTAAGGCATTTCTAGACGATTTTCTAAAAGACTAAAAGACTGGGCCAAATCAGAGCGATTGGCCTCACGCGCAAGGCTCTCGGCGATTTGATAGGCGCTTTGAGCTTGCCTTTGCTTGCTCTCGAATGCCTTGAAATAAGGGACCAGCGGACCAAAGGGGTGATCACCTAACGTATCTACATCAAAAGAAAAAACCGTTTGATCCATCTTGCCCGAATACTTTTTAGCCAATTTTTCGAGAATAGCAATAGCCGTGCTTTGGCCGTCTTCTGCAAAGAGGTCGAGGTAGGCCAAGGCTGCCTGAATAACTAATAAGGAATCTTCTGTTTCAAAACCAGCTTCCGCTGCCACCGGAGAAAGGGCTACCCAAAATTCCAGGGGCACGGCTGTTTGTATTTCACGCAAAGAATATCCCTGTTTGACCACCTCCGACACCAATTCTAAAAATAGAAATTGTCTTTCTTCAACACGAATATTTTCCGCTAACCCATGTTTGGCAAAAAACCGCTTTCGGGTTTCAAGCACCTCTAATAATTCCACCGCCTTTTTTCCCAATACATCGAGTGGATCCAAGCCCGCATAGGCCTCTGGGGGATAGATGGCTATGGTAACGAGCCGATTGGCAAAGACCTGCAGGGCCCTGTGATAATGCTCGGAGTTTTTCATGTTGAGCCCACTTAAAAGACTAAGATCACGCCGGTAACTTTGTTCCAAAGATGGAGAAGTCACTGATTTAAACCCAACTGTAAAATGAGCATTGAGATAATGGGTTATAAAATCTTGATCGATCCATTGACTATCTTTGGGGCTGGCGTTTTTTACCCTCACTAATTCACCGACCTTAGCAACAAAGCCCTTAGGATCATCGGCCCACAAACTCTCTTGCGCCATAGCCGCCGTGGTATAACAACGTCTGGCCCATGTCTTTACCTTGAGATCTGCATCGGTCATGAGTAAATCGCCCATTTTTTCATAATGGGTTGCGGTTAAAAAACGGTTTAGATCAAACTGAATATTAAGATCTTCTCGTAGCTTTAAAAGTATTTTGAGAGATTCGAGGTCTTGTCTTTCTAAAAAATAATATTCTAAAAAATAGAAAATACGTTGAAGCCCATCTGGGGATTCTTCTTCTAAGAAGGCCCTTAGCCCATCTGAAAATTCCAATAATTTTGCACGACGTATTTCAGAAGAATCGGCTTCAAGCACGGCCAGCGCCTGCAAGAAGGGTTGATGGGTAGAACTATCAGATAAATCGAAGGTGTCCCCTTCTTCCTGTAACTCGGGGTTTATTGCAAAGGCCAAGGCCAAAAATTGGCGCGCCTCAATGTCGTTAGGGACCAACAACAAAAGCCTCTTGGCAAACCGAACGGCCAGGGTAAAATGGCCGCTACCGGGGTAGCCTTCGTCAGCCATGACCCGGCTAAATAGGTGAGTTATCTCTGCCCAATGTGGAGAGTTTTGCCAATTCTCTTTGGCAAGGGCCTTCAGTCCCTTAAGATAGGGAATTTCTCCGTGGAGTAGCTCCATATTAAGAGTCGTTCTGTCGTCTGCTTGCCATAACTGCAACCAGCCGTTCAAACCCAAAAATCGCTCAGTTAGCTTGAGGGCCTCAGTGTAATAACCCAATTCTGTTAATTCTTTGACCACACTTGGCAATTGGTCAAAAGCAATGCGATGCCGGGCAACAAAATCTTCTGCCTGTTTTAAGAGATCTTCTTGCTCATAATCACTATCCCCCAGCTCAACACGATTTTTTTGCAAGGTTTCTAGAAACAATTGGGATGCCTTTTCCAAAAGATAGGCGTCGTAGGCATTGTAGGGTTCGCAATTGAGTAAGGTTAAATGTAACTGCACCCAACGATTTTGCTTTTCTTCGAAAGATAAATTTAAAGGCATTGGCTTATACTTTTGCATGGCTGCTTCCAACACCTCAATGCTAGACAGATAGGCTTCGGCGTAAACCACATCTTTTGATAATTCGATGGCACGTTGAAAATAAAAGAGGGCCTGGTCGCCATCTTGAGATTGTGCATAAACCTGACCCGTCACTAATTGAATTTCAGGGTTATGGGGAAGATAATTAGCTAAGTTTTGGTAATAACCGATAGCTTCTGTTGCACTATCAAATTTAGCGTGATACAAATTTCCTAAACGGGCCATGCCATTCTCGGGGTTGAGAATCGCCGCTCGATAATAAAACTCATTGGCATTTTCGCTTCTACTTTTAAGATCCTCAAAAAAGGCCTTGCTAGCTACATAATCACTCGCTACCTCCTGATCACTTTCAAAATGCACTTCACAATGGCCGGGCATGACCTCACTGCTGACAAACTCTTCGGTAGGGTCTGCTTGCAATACCGTGCCATCGCTCAGCAACACGCCTGCTAGCATATGGCCCATGCCCATTTCGTAAGGGGTACGGCCATCTTGGTAGCGATCGACCCCCATAAAAAAGGCATTCAACCCCGCCTGCCTTGCCATAATTACAAAGATGTAACTCAACTCCCGACACTGCACGGCCTGTTGCTCTAGGGCCTGGGTGGCATCCAATGCCGTTTCCATCTGAGCATCATAGACCAACCCTAAAGAGCGTGGAAAATAAAACTCCGCTAAAATTTGGGTGATTAGTTCACGTTCATATTCACTACGAGCGGCTGGATTTTCGGCTAGTTCTTGAGGAATGCGATTTTTGATCTTATCCACCAGTCGATTCACAGCACCCCACTGCCGCGAACGAAGGGAGAGAGGATGATTTAAAGGGAGTGTCCCTGACTGTAAAAAGTCATAAATGTCCTGGGCAGGGATAAACTGGGGATCCGTCACTACCCTCTCTAAATTTTGCATTTCAGCCTGTCCTGCAGCCTCGGCGGCTAAGCCTTGAGTATTAGGCTCACAACTCAAGATGGCCTTTTGTTTTGCATCTCCAACCCCATCAACCATAAAAACTCCCAAAGTAATTCCCCCTCTATTTAAGCAAGCTTCGTGCCATGACGGAGGAAGGGTAAAATTTCAATACTCCTATGAAATCATTAATAAAAGTATTTATTATCCAATGACGATGAGCAAAAATATCGATGTAAAATCCCCCTTTGCCCCCCAAGCCGTGCAACCTTTAGCCGTTTTACACATCTTCATTTTCTGACTTTGCTTTGCCTTAAAAACGGTGACATTGACAAAAGTTCATGTGTGGAGCGATAATGAGTTGAGATTGCTCTGTCACCATGGGTCCCCATCGGAATTTACCTCCTGCGTAGGCAGGGGCGGGGGTGACACGATCGCAATGACAAATGGGGGTTTTCAAAAGGGGTCTGGGATGAAACGTTATTGTCTTACTTTAATTTCACTTTTATTTTTAATGGCTTGTAGTTCAGGGGGTTCACCTGACGATCCGGCCAAACAGGAAGGGCAACCGGAAAGTAATAAGCCAAACAACGCACCTACAACTTCCTTTGATCTGAAAAAAATCACCGATGAAGTGTGCCAAACTTGGGATCCAAGAACTTTTACCTACACCGCCGATCCAAATTCAGCAGATTATGCTGATGCTAAAGTAAATGAAGTTGAAATCAGCAGGTATCGAACACTTGACTATGAAACCTACAGTGTATCGACCTCAGATGTTAATAATCTCGAGATCGCTTACTTCAGTTATCGGTCGAACGGAGGTTATTCTGATAAGAGTTGTTATTATTATCAAAATAATACTGACCGAGTTGAAAAAGAACTTTGGCATAGTTCTAGCCAAGCTGCTGCGTGTGATGGCGAACTTTCTCCTGAATACAATGCCGATGGAAAGGTTGTATCAAAAACCACTGTCTCCACATGCACTCAATTTATTGATGGCAGGAAAGACACTACACGTTCTAAAGTTTTCTACGATCCAGAAACAGGGCGTGAAATTAGACAGGAAGAAGATTACGGAAATGATGGTTCGATCAATTATATTGTAGAATACGATTACGACCCCACAACGGGTAAGCTTAGAGAAGAAAGATATGACGAAAATGGTGATGGGATCTTTGAAGAACGACTTCAATACACTTATTTTAATAACGGACGTATCTCAACTTTAACGATCCTGAATGAAAATAATCGACGAACCGAATTAAAGCGATATTATGAATCTGCTCAAAGCATAGTGATTAATCAGCAAAGAATTAACTACACGATGATCGCCTACGAATTTAATCCCACAACCGGGGCGACAACCCGAAGATGTTACTATAATCCAATATATGGGAATGAGAGTTCTCCTACTATAATTGGGGATGCATTGGCCTGTGTCCCGCCCAGATAAGGGAATTTAAGTAAATAAAATCAGGCTGTTACAAAGATCACTCAGAAGCCTTAAAATACCCTTGCCAGGGCAGGCCCCATTTGATAGTTGCAAGACCAATTTTAGGAATTTTCCCCTATGCAAAAGAGTCTTCACCCTCAAGTTCAAGAAGTAATCGTTGTTTGTGGTTGCGGTGCAACCTTTAAAACAGTTTCAACGGTTAAAGAGTTTCACACCGAAATTTGTTCGCAATGTCATCCTTTTTTTACGGGTCGACAAAAATATGTAGACGCAGGTGGACGTATCGATCGTTTCCGTAAACGTTACCAAAAAAAGGAAAAATAGTTTTTATCCGGGGTGAAAGCCCCTCCTTAGGTTGAACCCGCTGGAACTTTTGTCCCAGCGGGTTTTTTATTAGACCTCTTGCAGAACCGTAGCGAGCGACCCAAGGACAAGGCGGGGCGGGGCCCCAAAACCGCAGCGTATATGGAAATACGTGAGGATTTTGGGGTGCCCCAACGAAGTCATTGGGTCGCGCAGTAGGTTATGCAAGAGGTCTGTTGGGGATTTATCTTTATGTTTGAGAGACTCACCGAAGTCGAAAAAAAATTCCAAGATTTAGATCAAAAACTACTCGACCCCAATATTCTAGCCGATCCCAAGGCTTATCAAAAAATCATTCGCGAGCATAACTCTCTTAAAGCCTTGGTACAGTGTTACCAACAATATAAAAAAACCACAGAAGAACTTGAAGCCAATCGAGAAATGCTAGCCGATAAAGATGAAGAAATGCGCGCAATGGCCAAAGAAGAAATTAATCGGCTAGAACCTGAGCTAAAAGATCTAACCGAAAAATTAAAGGTCTTACTTTTACCGCCTGACCCCTTAGATGAAAAAAATATTTTTTTGGAAATTCGTGCTGGAGCGGGTGGTGATGAAGCGGCTTTGTTTGTTGCCGATCTCTTTCGTATGTATTCTAAATTTGCCGAAAGTTTGGGGTGGAAAAACGAAATTCTGGATAGCAGTGCAACCGGCATTGGTGGCATCAAAGAAATCGTTGCACAAATTTCAGGGGATAAAGTTTATAGTCGGTTAAAATACGAAAGCGGGGTTCACCGCGTGCAACGCGTACCCAAAACCGAGGCCCAAGGCCGCATTCACACTTCTACCGTAACGGTCGCGGTTTTGCCTGAGGCCGATGATGTTGAAGTTAATATTCAAGACAAAGATTTGCAGATCGACGTATTTCGCGCCAGTGGCCCTGGCGGGCAAAGTGTGAACACCACCGACTCTGCCGTCCGCGTAACCCATATCCCAAGCGGAATTGCAGTGGTATGCCGGGAAGAAAAAAGCCAACACAAAAACAAAGCCCGGGCTTTGAGCATGTTAAAATCAAGATTATTCGAGGCCGAGCGCGAAAAACAACTCAAAGCAACCACTGAAAGTCGCCGTTCGCAAGTGGGCACCGGAGACCGCAGCGAAAAGATCCGCACCTACAATTTTCCCCAAAACCGCCTCACCGATCACCGCATCGGCCTAACCCTCCACCAACTCGACTCCATCATCGACGGAAAACTACAACTCGTCATCGACCCCCTCCACGCCTACTTCCAAGCCGAAGCCCTCAAGCAAGCTGAGGGGAGTTGAGGATTTTTTAAAAAACTTTTTAACGAGCATGCAAGCGTGTGGCCGGGATCTCTTTTTTGCCCCATCGCGGAAGCGGCTGGGCCCCTCTGTCATTGCGAACACAGCAGTGTGAAGCAATCCCTTCTGTCTAACCGGTGAGATTGCCACGCCCGTTGGGCTCGCAATGACAGAAAGTCCATGCCCACTAACCCCATATGAGGGTCGCCGCTGGAGCGCCGGGGCAAAAAAGAGATCCCGGCCACACGCTTGTATGCTTGTTAAAAACTCCTTATTATTAAAGGGTCCTGCCAACCGCCTTGGCTACGGCACGCAATTGCTGCATGCCTTCCGCAAACATTTCAAGCGTCAAAGACTGCATCCCATCGCTCCAAGCCTGATCCGGATTAGGATGAATCTCCAGCATGATGCCATCACTCCCACAAGCAATGGCTGCCATCGCCATGGGAATGACAATATCTCGAATGCCCGTGGCATGACTGGGGTCAACGACAATCGGCAAGTGCGATTCTTTTTTCAAAATGGGCACGGCGTTGAGATCTAAAGTATTGCGCGTCGCCGTTTCAAAGGTGCGAATGCCCCGTTCACACAAAATAACCTGGGGGTTCCCCTCCGAGAGAATATATTCCGCACTCATTAACCATTCTTGAATGGTAGTTGCCATCCCCCTTTTGAGCAAAATAGGTTTTTTCACCTTGCCTAGTTCTTTCAAGAGAGAAAAATTCTGAATATTGCGCGCCCCCACTTGCACTACATCGGCATAATGCTCCACCAATTCTACATCCCGTTGACTCATCACCTCCGTAACCACCGGCAAACCCGTAGCTTGCCGGGCCAAGGCTAACAACTTTAACCCCGCTTCGGCCAAACCTTGAAAACTATAGGGCGAGGTTCGCGGTTTAAAAGCCCCGCCTCGAATCATATGCCCACCGGCTTTTTTCACCGCCAGTGCCGTGCGCAGAATTTGTTCTTCACTCTCCACACTGCAAGGGCCGGCCATCACAATTATTTTGTCTCCGCCGATGGAAAGATTCTTGTGAATTTTAATAAGGGATGGTTTTTTTCTTAATTCTTTAGAAGCCAGTTTATAAGGTTTGCTAATGGGAATAACGGCCTCTACCCCTGGCACCGAGTTTAGGGCTAAAAGATCGGCCTTCTTTTTTTCGTGGCCGATGGCACCAATAACACAGCGTTCTTCACCCTCAATCACATGGGATTTAAAACCCAAGGCCTCTATCTTTTGGGTTACATGCTCCACCTGAGCGTGACTGGCCCCTACTTTCATGACAATGATCATTATCCTCTCCTTTATTAAGGGAATGTTAAAAAATGTCATTCCCGCGGAGGCGGGAATCCAGAACTGTTTAAAATCACTGGATCCCTGCTTCCGCAGGGATGACAGAAAGTGCATTTTTCAACATTCCCATTAGGGTATATTCTCCTTATTCGGAAGATCCTTGGCAAGTATCTTCCTTTTAGGCTAAGTTAGACCTTTATGTACCTAAAAAAAGAACAAATTGAGCGGCTCAGTCATTTAGCATTGATTGTCCTCGAACAAAAAAAGCTCATTGAGTTGCATGCGCCCCGCGACCAAATTATAAAATTAATTCACAAAGCAATCATCGACGTGGTGGATGCTGAAGAAAAAATCAATCAAGAGGCCGAGGGCCTGCTTAAACAATACGCAAATAAAATGGGGGCATCCTTTGATCGAGAAAAAATGCTTCAACTCATTAGGAAAGAACTTACGAAGAAATACAAATTAGATGATTAAATGAGAAATACTGAAGATTGCCACGCTCGCAAACGGTGCTCGCTCGCAATGACAGGTAAATTAAAATGAAACTTTCTGAAGAAAAAGCCAAAATACTTGCCCACCGGGTTTGGAAATCACTCGGTGCTGAAAAGTCGGCTCATTTGGTCGATAGTCAAAAGGCCTTGGCTGCCCTGCGCGAGGTTTTTTTAAACTATGCGCATAAGGCCGATGAAATCGACCGAAAGGTCCGGGAAAAAATCACTTCGCTACGACGCAATGTCGCCCCGGGCAGCCCGGAATGGGAAATCCTCTACCATAAGTATTTCGAAGAAGAAGCTCACAAACACCTCTAATTCAAAAAAAATGTCCATTTGCGAGCAACGTGCATTGACAGAGGCCGTTGAATGCTTATATTAACTGCCAGATTGAGCCTGTGAATCAAGCGGTTTTTTAAATTAACTTAATAATTTCATATACTTATTTCATAATGGAGGATAAGCGCTATGTCTAAGAAAATCAAAATTCGCCCCTTGCGAGATCGTTTACTCGTAAAAAGGGTAGGAGAAGAAACCAAAACCAAAGGCGGAATCATCATTCCCGATACAGCTAAGGAGAAACCCCAAGAGGCTGAGGTGATGGCGGTTGGCAGTGGTCGCATCGACGACTCAGGCAAAACCATTCCCCTCGATGTTAAAGTTGGGGACAAAGTACTGTTTAGCAAATATTCCGGAACCGAAATCAAACTAGAAGGCGAAGAATATCTCATTTTACGCGAAGAAGATATTCAAGCTGTTTTAGTTCAGTAATCTAAAAATTTCTAAATTTCAAAGAGGAGAATTATCATGGCAAAAGTGATTATTTTTGAAGAAGAGGCTCGAGGGAAGATCCTGAAAGGGGTCAACATCCTAGCCAATACCGTAAAAGTAACCTTAGGTCCCAAGGGCCGTAACGTGGTGCTCGATAAATCGTTCGGTGCCCCCACTATCACCAAAGATGGTGTGAGTGTGGCCAAAGAAATTGAACTCGAAGATAAATTTGAAAATATGGGCGCACAAATGGTGAAAGAAGTTGCCAGCAAAACTTCTGACGTTGCCGGCGACGGGACCACCACTGCAACCGTATTGGCCCAAGCCATTTATCGCGAAGGCGTTAAGTTGGTCGCCGCAGGTATTAACCCCATGTCGATTAAACGCGGGATTGATCAGGCCGTCGAAGTTGCGGTGAAAGAGTTAAGCAACATTTCTAAGCCTATCAAAAATGAAAAAGAAATTGCCCAAGTGGGTACCATCTCGGCCAACAACGATAGTGACATCGGCAAGATTTTAGCCGAGGCCATGTCGAAAGTGGGTAAAGAAGGCGTCATTACGGTGGAAGAAGCCAAAGGCCTTAGCACCACTCTCGATGTCGTTGAAGGTATGCAGTTTGACCGCGGTTATCTCTCGCCTTACTTTGTAACCGATGCCGAACGCATGGAAGCCGTGCTCGACAATCCTTTGATTCTCATCAACGAAAAGAAGGTCAGCTCCATGAAAGACCTATTGCCCGTGTTAGAGCAAGTGGCCAAATTGGGTCGATCGTTGTTGATCATTGCTGAAGATGTTGAAGGCGAAGCCTTAGCCACTTTGGTGGTCAATAAACTTCGTGGTACCTTGAGCGTTGTCGCGGTTAAGGCCCCAGGCTTTGGCGATCGCCGCAAGGCCATGCTAGAAGACCTTGCTATCCTCACCGGTGGCAAATGCCTAGCTGAAGAATTAGGCATCAAGTTAGAAGAGGTCACCTTAGAAGACCTTGGTACTTGCAAACGCCTAGTGGTTGATAAAGACAATACCACCATCATTGATGGCGCTGGCAAAAAGAAAGAAATCGAAAGCCGAGTGGCTCAAATTCGCGCCCAGGCCCAAGAAACTACTTCTGACTATGACAAAGAAAAACTCCAAGAACGTTTGGCTAAACTCGTGGGTGGCGTTGCCGTCATCAATGTTGGAGCCGCAACCGAAGTAGAAATGAAGGAAAAGAAGGCCAGGGTTGAAGATGCGCTTCACGCTACTCGCGCAGCCGTTGAAGAAGGCGTGGTAGCAGGTGGTGGGGTTGCCTTAATTCGCTGCATCCCTGCAGTAGAAAAGCTTAAGGCCTCCGAAGAAGAAAGACCTGGCGTCACCTTGCTTATCCGCGCCCTGGAAGAACCGGCCCGCCAGATTGTGGCCAATGCTGGTGTTGAACCATCCGTTGTCGTCAATGAAATCAAGGCCAATAAGGGCAACTTTGGTTACAATGCAGCCCGCGACAGGTATGAAGACTTAGTCGAAGCGGGTATCATCGATCCCACTAAAGTTACTCGTACGGCGCTCCAAAATGCGGCCAGTATCGCAGGCCTCATGATCACAACCGAGGCCCTCGTTGCTGACAAGCCCGAGGATAAGAAAGAACACGCTATGCCTCCGGGAGCCGGTGGGATGGGTGGGATGGGTGGCATGGGCGGCATGATGTAATCGACCTCTTGCATAACCTGCTGCGCGACCCAATGACTTCGTTGGGTCACCCCAAAATCCTCACGTATTTCCATATACGCTGCGGTTTTGGGGCCCCGACCCGCCTTGTCCTTGGGTCTGCTCGCGACGGTTCTGCAAGAGGTCTTGTGCGTCGCTCCTAGCGCAACCTTTTGCTAAGGCTCCTACCAACAAGTAGGCGCCTTTTTTTTGCCTAAAACCCTTTAAACATTTGACAGCTTAAACTTTTCACTGCTACATATTGCCCAACAAATTTTTAGCAAAAAGGATCCCTATGAGAAAATTCTTGGGCCTTCTTCTCACCCTCATCTGTTTATTTTCCACTCAAACCGCTTGGTCGATCGATTACTCGCTGCACGGCTATTATCGGGTTTTTTTAGATTGGTCGCTTGACCTCGACACTCAACACGCCAGCACCTTTGCCCAAGGCAATCAAACCGGCAATAACCGTTTTACCCACATTCTTTTTGCCCAACATCGCATGCGCCTAGAACCCACCTTGAAAATCAACGATAATCTTTCTATCCACGGAACTGTCGATGTGCTCGACAATGTCTTATTTGGCCAAAACGATATCAATTCGATCAGCATCAATGACCCCATCGCTGGAACTTTACAACTCCCCGGTGGAAATGGCGCCTTTGGTGTCACCGGAGCTGGCGCGGGGGATATTATTACCGGTGGTGGCGGTTCAATCAATGTGCGCCGTTTATATGTTGATATTCTAACTCCGGTCGGCAAATTTCGCATTGGGCGGCAACCTTCGCATTGGGGGCTGGGGATCATCTCAAATGATGGCAACGGCATGTTTGACAAATTTGGTGATACCTTTGATCGTTTCCTCTACGTTGGTAAGGTCGATTTTAACGATACCAGTTCTCTGGCCCTAGGGCTCATCACTGATTTTGCTTTTAATGCCCAAGAAGACCCTCAGCTAACCGGGCTTACCCAACGGATCGTAGGTTTTGAAAGTGGGACTTACCAATTAGCCGGCTTTGCCTTGTATCAAAGGCCTCATTTTGAAATTGGGACCTTTGGCGGGGCCCGCTTACGCAAAGGCACTAATGCCCGTATTGCTAACGGCGCCGTCGATGACAATGGGGCCAGTGTTGCTGGAGCACTCGATGGCAATACCAGCACATGGTTTGCCGATGTTTACGCCAAATTTGAAAAAGGCCCCATCACGGCCAAAGTGGAATATGTGCACTTGGGAGGGAAAATCAGCACTGGCATTTGTATCAACGCCTTTCAAAACGTCTCGGGGACAAATCCGGTTCCCGACCCTCTGTGTTTAGATGGTTCTAATCTCTTAAACGTCAACATGGCTGCCCTTGAAGTTGAAGGTAAACACGATTTTGGTGGTAATTGGAAATTAATTTCGGGTTTTGCCCAAGGCGACTCCTCCCCTCTTTCGCACAATATCACTCAATTTGGATTTAGGCCCGACTATGATGTTGGTCTTTTGTTGTTTAATATTCCCATGGGTACCTCCCCTGCTGTTCAGGTCAATGGCGATACTAAATTGGGCAATGTCCCCATTACAGGCAATCGAGTTAACAATGCCATTTATGTAGGGGCTACTTACATGCACGAGTTTGATGTCTCTCGCGCCATTCCCCAGGCTCAATATTTAAAAGTCGGTGCGCATGTAGTTACCGCGTGGGCCCCTTCACGAGTCATCAATCTTGATTTTGGTGAAATCACGGGTGCTACGGGCGCCCCCACTTTTATCAATAAAAGTCGTTGGTATGGGGTTGAAGGTGACTTGATTGTCGAAGGTAAATTTTTTGACCACCTAACCTGGAATTTAACCGGCGGTTTATTTTTCCCGGGCGGGGCTTACGATATTCGCAACGACGCCGCTGCCAGCAATCAAATCTTTGGCATTCCGGTGAATGCGGTTATTCAAGACACCGCCGAAATGGCTTATGCGGTTCGCAGCACTTTATTTTTAGAATTTTAACCAAAGATTTTTCGGATAAGCCACGCGATCGGGTCGTAATAGCGATCAACCACCCGTTCTTTGATGGGGATGATTCCATTATCGGTAATACTGATGTGTTCGGGGCACACCTCGGTGCAGCACTTGGTAATATTGCAATAACCTGAACCAAATTCTTTTCTGATTTGTGGGATACGATCGGCTTGATCGAGGGGGTGCATTTCAAGACCCGCCAACCTGATCATAAACCGCGGGCCTACAAAATGATCTTTTTCATTCCTATCGCGCAGCACATGACAAACATCTTGGCAAAGGAAACACTCAATACATTTTCGAAATTCTTGGATACGATCCACATCTGCTTGCTTCATCCGATAATTGCCATCGGGATCACGCGGCTTGGGGTTTAGCGGGGAGATGCGTTTATTTTGGCGATAGTTCCAAGACACATCGCACACCAAATCTCGTAAAATAGGAAATGTTTTTAACGGCTGGATGGTAATTTCTTCATCGGGTTTGAACGAATTCATCCTAGTCATACAGGCAAGGCGTGGCTTGCCATTAATTTCCATACTACAAGAACCGCATTTGCCGGCTTTACAATTCCAACGGCAGGCCAAATCACCGGCCTCGGTGGCTTGAACTTTGTGAACGACATCTAGCACCACCATACCGGGATCCATGGTAACTTCGTAATCTACAAAACTTCCCCCGGTTTTATCACCACGCCAAATCTTAAATTTACGCTTGTCGGCCACTCTATTTGCCCTCCAATTCTTCTAAGCTTGCATAAGCAATCTTAGCCAACTCCACTGGCGGTTCGCCCCTGGCTTCTTTTCTTACCTCCATGCCACGCTCCCCTTTTTTGATGATGATATTATATTTCACCCATTCGGGGCTTTCGTCGGGGTAATCAATTCTCGTGTGCCCACCCCGACTTTCTTGCCGCATCAATGCCGCCCGCGCAACGGCCTCCGATACCGTCACCATCGAAGGTAGCGAGATGGCTTGGTTCCACCCTGGGTTATATTGAGATGCACCGGGGGCTTTTAATAACTTCAAACTTTCTTCGAGCTGTTGCAGCTCGGCAATGGCCTTTTGCAATTCGGCCTCGGTTCGCACAATGCCCACATATTGCCCCATAATTTTTTGTAATTCTTCGTGAACCAGATAAGGGCTTTTGCCCGACTCTCGTTTTAAACAAGCCGTGGCCTGTTGAATCACCGACTCCACCTGCTCGGCTGACAAGGCCGGTATTTTAGCTTGCTGCTTGGCATAATTGGCCGCACCCAGCCCCGCTAAACGGCCAAACACCACAAGATCGGAAAGCGAATTTCCACCCAAACGATTGGCGCCATGGAGCCCCGCCGCGCATTCCCCACAGGCAAATAAGCCCGGCACATGGGTCTCTTGGGTTTCCCAATTCACCCTTAAACCGCCCATAAAATAATGGGTGGTTGGCCCCACTTCCATGGGGTCTTTGGTAATGTCGAGTTCGGCTAGTTCTTTAAATTGATGATACATGGAAGGGAGTTTACGCTTAATCACATCGGCAGGCAGACGCGAGGCGATATCTAAAAAGACTCCGCCATGGGGAGACCCTCGGCCTTCTTTCACTTCTTTGTTGATGGCCTTGGCCACCACGTCTCGAGTTAAAAGTTCGGGCGGCCGCCTGGCTTCTTTATCACCTTGGAGCCAGCGGTTGGCCTCTGCTTCAGTGTCAGCGGTCTCAGATGCAAATTTTGGGGGAATGTATTGAAACATAAACCGTTCCCCTCGGTTATTGAGTAAAATCCCACCATCGCCCCGCACCCCTTCCGTCACCAAAGTCCCTTTAACTGAAGGCGGCCACACCATGCCCGTGGGATGAAACTGCACAAATTCTAAATCCATCAATTCAGCACCGGCTTCATAACCCATGGCCAGCCCATCGCCGGTATATTCCCACGAATTCGAGGTGATCGGCCAAGCCTTGCCAGCCCCACCCGTGGCAAAAATCACCGCCTTGGCTCTAAACATCACAAATCGCCCGGTTTCGCGCCAATATCCCACCAACCCCGAAACCCTTTCGCCATCTTTGGTGATCGATAAGGCCGTGCACTCCATGTGAATATCCATAGGTTGATGAATGGCATAATCTTGCAAACTGCGAATGAGTTCCAACCCCGTGCGATCACCCACATGCGCCAAGCGAGGGTAACGATGGCCCCCAAAATTACGTTGGCTAATCAAGCCATCTTTAGTGCGATCAAAAACAGCACCCCATTCTTCTAGTTCGCGCACTCGATCGGGTGATTCTTTGGCGTGAATTTCAGCCATGCGCCATTGATTCAAAAATTTCCCACCGCGCATGGTATCACGAAAATGAATTTTCCAATTATCACGGGAGTCAACATTGCCCAAGGCCGCTGCCATTCCCCCCTCGGCCATAACCGTGTGGGCTTTGCCCAAAAGCGATTTACAAATTAAAGCGGTTTTCACCCCTTGTTTGGATGCCTCAATGGCTGCCCGCAGCCCCGCCCCGCCGGCCCCCACCACCACGACATCATATTCTAACGTTTGGATTTCTGAAACATCAACCATATCGATCAGCCCCAAGTGCTAAAGTCATGAAAGATACCCATGGAAACCATGCGCACATAAAAATCAGCAAAACCCACCCAAAAAAGCGACAACCATGCAAAGAGCATATGATGACTATTTAAAAAAGAGACCTTTTTCCAAGCCCCATGACGCACCTGTTTGGTGGCATCACAAGAAAAGCAATCCAGTTTGCCCCCAATCAAATGACGAAAGGAATGGCAACCAAAGGTATAACAGGCGAGCAAAGTGGCATTGAGGAGCAAAACCAAAGAACCTACTCCCACCCCAAACTTGCCTTCTCGAAAAAACGCCATAAAGGCATCATAATAAAGGATGAAAATAAAAATAATTGCAAAATACATGGCATAGCGATGAAGGTTTTGAAAAAGTAAGAGCCGGGTTTCACCTCGGTAGGGTTTTTTGCTTAAGGGGCCTACTGCACAGCCCGGAGGGGTGGCAAAAAAGGCGCGATAATAGGCCTTGCGATAATAATAACAGGTGACTCGAAAAGAACCCGGAAAAAGCAAAATAAAAAAAGCGGGTGATGCGGGTAAAATCGCTGGCCACCATGTTGGCCAAGTCCCAAACAAGGCATGTTCTAACGGAGCACTACCTGCTGCCGTAGGATCAATAAAAAATAAAGGGGAATATAAAGGGGACAAATAAGTGCCATACCAATAATGATTGCCCTGAAAAGCCGCCCAAGTGGTATAAACCACAAAACCCCCTAACCCAATACAAGTTAAAAGGGGAGCCGCCCACCATCGATCTTTACGTAACGTAGCCCCAAACCCTTGCACATGCCCCGAAGTCAAAACTTGCGTACTCATTGCCTATTTGCTCCTTTTCAAAAAACTAATTACCGCTATCCCAGCGAGTGTCAACTGCTTATCCTTGCTACAACAGTGATAAGATCTAAATGATTCTCATCAGGTAGAGAGATGACCTAATCGAGCAAATCCTGCATAATCCGAAAAAGCTCTTGTTCCTTATAAGGGCGCACCAACACTTTATTGGCCCCCACTTCCTTAGCCTTTTTTTCTAAATCAATGGCTTGAGCGGCGGTGATTAAGATGACCGGAATATTTTTAGTGGCAAGACTCGAACGAATACTCCGACACACTTCCCAGCCATCCATTTTAGGCATCACCACATCAAGCAAAACAATATCAGGATTAAACTCCCCCACCTTTTGCAAACCCATGGCGCCATCGGTTGCTGTCTCGACAATATATTTCCCAATGGCCTGTAAACGAGGCGATAATAATTCCAACATGTCCACTTCATCATCGACAATCAGAACCTTTTTCTTGGTTTCCATATTTTTATCCTAGTTTGCGGTGGCTGCCGTCACAAAAAGGCGGCGTTGCCGTATGTTTGCAGCCACACCAGGCCACTTTTTTTGCTTCAGTAATCTCTACCTTGACTGGTTGAATGCCCGTGCCAGCATGAGAACCATCACAATAAGGCTGATTTTTTGATCTCCCACAAGCACACCAAAAATATTTTTTTGGGCTCAAATTTTCAACATAAGGCGCCTTTTGCGCAACGACTGCCTCCGTCATAAAAATTCCTCCTTCCAACTAGGCATAACTTTAATAACTCCCCTGGCTTCGATTCGTCAAACGAATATTCTTACTATTCCCTGCCATCTGCTTGACTTTATAATTAAAAAGGTTATCCCCTTAAAATTCTCACTTTAACCAGGAGCTCCCATGAAACTTTATGTCTTTCCCCCCTCCCCCAATACTCGCAAAGTTTTAGCTGTGGTTCATCATCTTGGCTTGACCCCAGAGCTTGTTTTTGTGGACCTTGGTAAGGGCGAGCAAATGAAACCTGATTTTATTGCTGTCAACCCTAATCACATGACACCAGCCCTCGAAGACAATGGCTTTCTGCTTTGGGAATCCAACGCCATCATGCAGTATTTATGTTCCCAAAAAACCAACACTCTTTGGCCGCAAGACCCTAAAACTCAAGCGGATGTGGCTCGTTGGCTTTATTGGCAATCGGCCCACTGGGACTATGCTTGCAACCCTTTCACCTTTGAGCGCGTCGTAAAGCAATTTATGAAGTTAGGGGATCCCGACCCAAACAAGCTCAAAGAAGCTGAAGAAAAATTTAAACGCTTCGGCACGGTGTTAAACGATCATCTCAAGGGCAAAAAATGGTTAGTGGGTAGCGATGTTACCTTGGCTGATTTTGCCGTAGCTGCACCCTTGCACTATGCCGCCATGGCCCAAATGCCGCTTGAACCTTACCAAGAGATTAAACGCTGGTACGCTCAAGTAGAGCAACTTGAAGCCTGGAAAAAATCTGCCTCTTAATCGATTAATAAAGGAGAGTGGTTGATGATTACGGTTATTGCTGGGTCAGATCGCAAAGATTCTTCTACGTTAAAAGTTACAAATTTAGCACTCAATTTCTTAAAAGGAATTTACAACCCGGTTCAATTAATCGATCTTCACCAATTTCCCCACGAACTTTTTCGACCCGAAAATTACGGCAATCAAAACCCTAAGTTTAAACCTTATCAAGATTTAATTCTTAAATCCGATGGTATTTTGTTAGTGATCCCCGAATATAATGGCAGCTTCCCGGGGGCATTAAAATATTTCATTGATCTGCTTAAATTCCCCGAGAGCTTTAACAACATGCCCTGCGCTTTTATCGGTGTAGCGGCTGGCGCCTTTGGGGGCCTAAGGGCCGTTGAACAAATGGAGGCGATATTGCACTACCGATTGGCTAACCTCTACGGCCAACGGGTATTTTTTCAAAGAGTGCAAGACAAATTAAGCCCCGATGGTAGCCAAATTGTTGATTCTTTTCTTAAAAAATTATTTGAAGATGCCTTGACCGGCTTTATAGGCTGGGTACAAAAACTCCAAAAATAATTTTACACCCCCTTTAACTTTCTTTTCGTCTTTCTAATCCAATAGAGGGACTGTTGAGAAATGTCATTCCCGCCCCTGCCTGCGCAGGGGTAAACTCCGGCGGGAATCCAGAACTGTTTGAAATCACTGGATCCCTGCCTTCGCAGGGATGACAGAGAGCGCATTTTTCAACGGTCCTATGCAAGGTTAACCTTATGAAATCAAAAACTTTTTTATTAATACTCTTTCTAGGAATATGGGTTTTAGGGCTTTCGCAACCTGTCTTGGCCAAAAATATTGATAAGCCCGACAATACAGAAATCCAAAACCCGAGCGAAGACAAACCCAAAAAAGAAGAAAAGCTCAAAACCAAAAAATCCCACAAAAAGAAATATAAACCTGGCCCCATCGTTGGCCACCCCGGCGAGGAATGCGGTGGTGGTTGATCCTTTTCATTTGGCTTCTAACCCAAAATTAGGCTACAAATATCAAAATCATTGGGAGGGCTATTATGCGCATGATTAAAATTTTATTGATTGGAATTGTTCTCATTTCAACTTTATCTGAGGCAAAGGCCGACCCCGTCAACATTCCAGCTGGTGTTGAAAAACTTGTTAATGATTTTATGGGGGCACTTTTAATCCCAGTCGCTGAAGATGCAGAAAAAGCCATCCTCCCTTATCTACACAGCACACTAATTAACTCAGAAAAAACTGGGCTAACTCGTGATGTAAAGGAATTTGGTTTTAAAAAGGCCCATGGCAATGCCAAACTTTTTACTTACCCTGTAAAAATTGAACGCGTCCAAAAATTCGACCAAGATGGAATCAGCTTAGGCAGCCAAAAAGAATTGGGCGACCTTTACAAAATCTTCATTACGAAACCTGGCCAAATGCCAGCCCCATTGCATGTCTTTATTCCCAAAGACGGCAGCAAACCCATGATCACTTATATTGGTAATTTGTAGGCAAACAAAGACCAACTAAGAAACCTTTCTTTTCAACTTATCAATTGATTGGGCAAGCAGCAACTTGATCAGGGCTTGATAGGGGATATCTTGTTGAGAGCCCATTGCCTTGAGTTCGTTTAATAAGGCAGAAGGTAATCGAATTGAAACAACTTGCGTGGGGGGGGTACGGCAGGAAGTTGTAAACCTAAGTCTTCAAAACGAAGCTGTTTGGTAAGGTCAATCATTCCCGATGTATCTTGTTCATCGTAGATTTTAATTTCATTTTTGCTTTGCTTCATATTTTTTTATTTTTCTTCATAAATCTTTCTTTCTTTTTTAGATGCACTTCTTGCTGTGATAATCCTAACTTTCTTGCGCATTAATTGGAGGGACATTGCTACCGACAAGCTTGAGGACTATCGGCTAATTTTCTGGCACCTTCGTTGGTGGGGTCGCTACCTAGAAAACAAAACTTGCCATCTTGATGGCGAATGACAAAAAGTTTGCTGACCTCTTTAGATTTAGACAGCTCAGGGCCCTGCCCCGTAATTCGGATAATCAACGCCGTAAGTTTTTTGGCATCGCTATAACGCCACTCGAGCACCTTCCCCCCGACATAGGGGAACCCGCCGGGGGCATGATTAAATTCGTCAACCCGCATATCATAAATTTCTTTGCGTTGTTTTTTGATCACTAACCAACTTCTTGCATCCCCACCATCAACGATAATTTCATAGCCCTCTCGGCCTGGGCAGCTCATGGTAAAATAATCGATCTCGGCTTCAGGATCTTTGCTGCTATCTTGCAACATTTTACAATTTTTTTCTTCAACGCTGGTATAAACCGAACTGGCCGCCCAAAGGGAAGGCGCTGCTAAAAAGAGAACTGAAAAAATCAGTGCTACCAAAAACGTTCTTTTAGGATTCATTTTTAGATTTATCGTATTTCTCAACGAATTTTTTAATATCTTCAACATGCTCTAAAACCAGCTTAGCTTTTTTAACCCCAAACTGAAAAGGAAATCGATCTTCTTCACTATTTTTGAGAACGATCATCGGGTTGCCTTTATATTCAGATTCTTCAACAATGGCCATAAGTACTCCTTTGAAATAGTAACAGCCTCCCTGAATACATCACCATCCAACTATTTCAAGAAAATAAATCAACTATCTTTTGGGCAGGCCTCGCCGCTAGCAGCGGGTTTAATCCCCCACACCAACAAACCTTTAACACCTTCGGTCTCTAAATTATAAGTTTTGAGCAATGGTAGTGGTTTGATAGGAAGTGTAGTTTGATGAAGAATCTTTTGGTTGTCTTCATGATAACCTTTTACAATCATCTCTCGAGTATTGAGATTAATATCGTTGGTGGTACCACAAAGTAAAAAATTATCATCATACCTATAAGTAGCGCCAATCAAATACCAGTCACCTTGTTGAAAACGATATCGGTGAACCATACCCCAGCGATCTCTAGAGCCACCATAATGGGTAATGATCAATACTTTATTTTTGATTTCGATACTTTGTAGCGGATCCCCTAACATGCCCCCACAACGGGCACATAAAATAGCCCCCGAATTTTTCAATTGAACATTGTATTTCCCGGGACTAGTTTGAGAAAGCAAGAGAAGTTGGCGACTAGAATCTTCAAAAATGTCTGTTTCCCCAAAGTTATTTTTGATTATGATTAAAATTAATACCAAATCTTCTAAATTATTATCATCAAGATGACCTGGCACTGTTTTTTCTACCTTCCACCCTGGAGGAATTATTTTTTTGTCATAGCTCTGAGCATTCGCTACGCCTAAAAACAACCCGACTTGCATCAGCAATAGCATGAAGATTTTTTTACTATCCATAGCCATGAAAGATGCTCATCTCTTTGGGAATCTTGGATGGATCCAGTGCCAAAAATATTTACGGACAAACTAAGTTAAGCACCTTGCCCGAGGCCTCTTGCTCAACCCACTCGTCTCTGGCGATGCTCACGTAGCCATTTTTATCAAAACAACGCCATTTTAAGAAAAAACTTTTAGCACAACCATAGGCCGGGTCGCCAATCACCCGATGATCGATCCTATAGGTGCACGATTCCTTGCGACCACAAACCTTATTCACATGCCAGGCATAATCTTTATAGTTGTTGCAGTTAGTCCCGTATTGAGCCATCTCAGCCTGAATCCCCGTATACCTTTGAGCATAAACTCCATGCGACAACCCTAAAACGGCAAAAAAAACAATAAGCAAACCAAAACTCACCCACCCATGTTTCATAAAACCTCCCTTTGATTGAAATACGATTTTATCGAACATGAATAAACTTTGCTACGAGTTTCCCACCCAAACTCATAACATTTTAAAATCATTAGCTAATAAGAGAATCATATGACGGAGGAAGTTCAACTCATTTTCAACATGCCCATAATATCAATTGCTTAATTTCCTCCGGCTTTAATTTTTTAATATTAATTTTATTAAATAATAATTGAAATTAATATTAAGAATAGTTAATATCTTTTCCATGTGGATATCCAGAAATGATAAAAAATCTAGTTTTATCAATATCTTAAATAGTTTAAAGGGTCAGGTTCTTATTGTTAGAGGGGCGAGGCAGGTTGGAAAGACGTCCTTTGTGCTAAATATTTTGGATGGCTTGAAGGAATATCCCCAAGTTTCGATTAATTGTCTCTATGCCACAAGCCGAAAAATTTTGGGACGAAATTATTTGGGGCGGGATTTCTTGGGAGCATCACCCGATGGCACTGATTTGTTGAAAAATCTGGAACAACTTTTTTCACAGACTCCAAATAATCACAAACCTGTTTTGGTTTTTATTGACGAAGTGGATCGTCACCCAAAAATTCTGGAAGCGATCCAGCTTTTGGCAGAATTTTCACCGGATATTAAATTTATTCTTACTGGTAGTAATCTAGAAAATATCACTGTCAAGAACGCTGCAACAGGACGTAAACACTTTTTTGACCTTTACCCCATTTCGTTTTTGGATTTTCTGAATGCATCTGGAAGCGAACAAGAGAAGGCTTATCTCCACAGTCTGACCTTTGGGGGTAATCAACAAACTGATTTTTTTCACAACAAACTGATGGAGCTTGTAAAAACCTACGTGCGGTTGGGTGGAATGCCTACAATAATAGCGGCCTATTTGGAGGAGCGACTCAAAGAGATACCCGAAATTGTGAAGGATCTTACTTTTAGTATTGAAGAAAATGTAAAAGCAGTACTTGGGGAAAAGTCCAAGCTTTACGAATATGAGGATGTTTTAAGAAAATTGGCCATCTTGTCACTGAATACGCTCAAATATACCAACTTGCAGGTTCAGCATGCTGGCCAGGCAGAGGCCAAGCGTTTGGTGAATAAAACAGTGGGAGCCAGAGTAGCGCATAAAATTCGTTTATTAAGAACCGAGCGGGATTTATCAAAATATATTTTGTTTGATAGTGGCATTGCTAACTATTTGCTCAATGGTTCTGATTTACTCAACTACCGGATTCATCCGGAACATTTGGCCATTATGCTTGAAACATTCGTGGGCAACGAAATAATCAGTCAACTGGTAACCCGTGATGATTTATTTTACTGGAAATCGGGCAATCGGGCTGGGCTGGAATTTGTAGTCAGATCCCCAAAATTTTCAGGTATTGATGTTAAAAGCTCAACAGGAAAAAATTTTTCACTCATGAGCTTTGCTATTTTGGAAACACAGGCCGATCTTCTTATAAAAGTTGGTGCTACCAAAATGTTTTATCATTCCGATTATCAAGCCAGTCTACCCAACGACCCTCGCAAGCGCCAAATATCGTTTTTGCAAATACCCCATTATCTTGTTTGCAGGCTGATTGAATTCCTTCAATAATCTGCAAGTTGTATTGGCATATCATACACTTTTCTTGTGATTCCGTTACCTCAACCGCGCTATAACAAATGCGTGGCAAGAATCATATGGCGGAGGAAGTTCAACTCATTCAATCTGGCCAAACTCTGTTAGGAGTGATGTCAAATCTCTCTAAGTCATCGCAAATTTCGTGGTTAGGTTCTAAACCGCAGGTGAGCTGCCAGCGGATCCACGCCCTTTCGGGTTCACTGAATTCTGGGTGGTTACGGGGTGAATACATAATGGAGTTTGTCGCTCGATAAGGGCCATGCATATTGCCATTGCCATCTTGGCCACTAAGATACAAACAGCCTGCTTCCTGAAAATACTGTTCAGGATTAGCAACGCCTAAGGCTCGCAACCACGCATGCCCAGTGTTAGGATCGGGAGCACAATGTGGAAAACCGATGGGGGTGCCAAGTAGTCTTGTGGCAAAATCACTTTTCATCATCTCCTCACGAAGATTGACTGTAAGCGTAGGAACCTCAAGGCCAGCAATTCGTTCAGGCAAGCCTAAAAATTCCCGCAAATCAAAATCTTGATCTAACGCTTGTAAGACCCCTGCCAAACCCTGACGATCGCGGCCAAAATAAAGATCCCATAATCGAAAGGTATGACCGATTTCATGCTCATGAACACGGGTCTGGGCATCAGTAAGTAGGTCTCTCTCAACAGTCCCTTCGTTAATAGCCACATAGGTTCTAGGTGAACTAAAACGGTGAATAAGCCTATCTAATAATTGTTCTACCACCCAATCTTTGAATTCTTCTGAATCATGAAGTAGCTCAGGATTTTCTATGAGTTCATTGACGATGCTTTCCACATCAAAAATTCGTCGAAGTAAGTTATTAACGTTATTTTCAGTGGTGAAACTTGCGATTTCAATATGAGAGCCGTTATTGCGTTCACATTCTGTATTTAAATAATTATTAAAAATAATCTTTCCACCCATGCCTAAAAGTCGAAGCGAAGTTTCAGCTGCATCATTGATATCATCAATGGCATGAAAGGGGTCCGCTGCCCCCGCACACAGCCCTGAAGCACTACGCACTAAGGCCTGGGCAGGGGATGGCACAAAAATCCAAAATCGAATTTTATTCTGAAATCCCGGTTCATTAAAGGGGGACATAGCCAACAAACCATTGCGCCGTTCAATGAAATCTCGAGCGATTTGAATTGCCCTTTCGGCAGATAATAAAGCCCTAGCCGATTGATGGCCGCCTTCACGAAAGTTGTGTACCATAACCACTAAATGATAAGTATTAGCCCAAAAATCATTGGGCTGTCCTTGGGGGTTAAAGGAAATTAGTTGCCCATTTTGAGGTGGATTTGCAGGGGGATCTTTTTTCCGATCACGTCCCGAACAGGCGGCTAAGGTAAGACCTACAATTGCAAGCGCAACAAGGGGGCCAGGCATAATGAAATTCCTCCGTAGAATTCCCCCAATATTTTTATAAACTCTCGATAAGACTTAAGAATAGTTGCTTGTTTTTAAACAACGCACCTTTCGGTTACCCAAATCACGATAATTAAACGTCAAACAGCAAGTCTGGGGGTAAAAGGAGGTATTACATGAAGCTTTTCAATCTTAAAACTTTGGCCGGTTTATCCATAGGAATCTTACTTACCCATTGCGGCGGAAATTCAGACGTGTTGAAAGGAAAAACCTACAAGGTCGATAATCCTAACGAAATTTCGCAAAATTGTGTTTCAGCTCCCAGTGAAATCTCTCCCAACGTCGATTCAGAGACTGTGAATACAACTAGCAGTGGTTCCACAGTTAATAGCGTAAATTATGCCGGAGCTCCCTCGATGAAAAAGATTGTAGACCAAAACTCTCCTTCAGAATCAGAAGCTTCTTATGAAATTATCTTTTCAGAAAAGACCTTTACGGTTGTCCAGGATGGCACCACCGTAAGCACCGGCACCTGGAGCCGGGTAGATCAAGACACCCTTTCGATCACCGCCGACAACGAAACCTTTACGGTTGATTATTCTATTTCTGGAGATAAGTTTATAATTGGAAATCTTAGCTGCTCCAGCTCAGGGGCTACTACTTCTACCTCAAGCTCTTCTTCTGGCACTCATAATTACTATGATTCTAACACCACCGGGGAAAATCAGGATTGGGATCTAGATCTCACCCCAGATCGCTATGACGCCGACCCCTACAATCCCAATGTGCAGTAAAATCGTTCCTCCGTCATACAATTTCTCTAATTTATAAGTGGGTTGACTCATAAGTTGACTTATGGTTGACTTATTTAATGGCTTATATTCCCCATTTTCATGTAACCCAACATCTTTTAAAATTAATTGAAGAGCTCTCTGCCTATCGGCAGAAAATCATTTCTGCCACCCTACAAGTCCCCTGGATCCCCCTTCTGCAACGAGATGCTCGTGCTCGCAATACCCACAGTTCTACAGCCATTGAGGGCAATCCCCTAACTTTGGAAGAAGTTGAGGCGTTAGTAGATGGACGATCCTTGCCAGAAGCAAGTAAGAGAGCTCGTAGAGAAATTTTAAACCAGCTAGCAGGATTAAAATTCATCGAAAAGAACCAAAAGAGAAAGGCTATATCTCAAAGCGATCTTTTTCGACTCCATAAACTCATCGCCACCCATGTCATGGATCAAGGCAAACCAGGGCAATACCGCACGTTTGGCGTGCGAGTAGGTTCTTACCTGCCTCCACCGGCCAAAGAAGTACCCAAACTGATGCAAGACTACTTACAGTGGTGGAACCGAAAGGCACAAGAATGGTCTGCCGTTATCTCGTCAGCTATTTTACATTACCGTTTTGAAGCAATTCATCCTTTTGGCGATGGCAATGGCCGAATGGGCCGAGCCATAGCCCTTTGGGAACTTTACCGGCGGGGTTTTGATACCCATCACATTTTTTCAGTTGATGAGGTTTATTGGGAAAACCGCCCCCGCTATTATGCCCAACTAGATGCGGTTCGAAAATCAAATAGTGATCTAACCGGCTGGCTGGAATATTCAGCCGAGGCACTCCACTTAACATTGGAACGGGTTCTAAAACGTATTGACCGTTTGTCGATAAAACAAATCGGGGGCAAGATTGTGTTGACCAAAAAACAAGAAAAGCTGCTGCATCTGCTTAAAGACAAAGGGGGCATGTTTCCTGCTGAAATTTGGAAAGAACTCAACATTACAAAACAAGGTACAATGAAAATATTAAAACCCCTCATCGCCGCAGGATTGATTCAACGCATCGGCACCCGAAAATCAGGGAAATATGAAATCTTATTGAAATGAAGCATCGTATCAAAAGATCGCATGACGAAGGAACGTTAAATTCAATTGTTACAATGAGTTTAACGTTCGTAAGCGATCACCAAACCCACCCTACACCTTACCTTAAAATCTTGGAATCAATTTTGTGGGGCACGAGTTTTTCGATTTGATCGGCGGTTTGGCATCGGGGCAGTTCAGTCAGCAAGTGCCTCATGTAGGCATAGGGG
>JACPFA010000029.1 GCA_016183235.1 Deltaproteobacteria bacterium | reverse complement strand
TGTGCCTCAATCTTCCCCTGCCAATGCCGCTCCCTCGCCTCACGCTTATTGATGTCTGCCATTCATCACCTCCTGGTTATGGCAGATCTTTTATATCATTTCCTTACCGCTTGTAAGATGGACTTGCTTGATCGCTTACCATTAAAATAGGGGCCGTAGTTCCAGGCTCAGCGACCAGTTATTATAATATGACTCTACTAGATTGTATGATTTTTAACCGGGCGCTTTTTGGTGACGAGATAAGTAGTTTGTTTAGTTCAGACTAAAACCCTAAGCGGCTGCCGATTTGGTAAACGGCAAGGCTTCCTAAATAGGCTAGCACACTCATATAGCCAAAAATAAATACAGGCCATTTCCATGTGCCAGTTTCTTTGCGCACTACCGCCAAGGTTGACATGCACTGGCATGCCAGCACGTAAAAGATCATGAGAGAAAAACCCACCAAAGGAGTTATAACTTTTTTCCCGGTTTCGGGGTTGATTTCGTTTTGTAATTTTTCTCGTAAAGGTTGGCTGGTTTCGTCGGCTTCGCCTACGCCGTAGACGATGCCTAAGGTGCTGATGAGCACCTCTCTTGCGGCAAAACTACCAATGAGGCCAACCCCGATTTTCCAATCAAATCCCAGTGGGGCAATGGCAGGTTCAATCACGTGGCCTAATTTCCCGGCAAAACTATTGCGCAGGGACTCACTTTTTTTCTCGGCCCATAATTTTTGTATTGTGGGTTGATCCGCCGTTTGTTGAATCATGGCATCGTAGTCTTTTGAAAAATGGGTGGTGCGGGGGAAAGTGAGCAATACCCAAAGCACAAGTGAAGTGATAAAAATAATTGTGCCCGCTTGGGATAAAAATACTTTGGAGCTGTTGAGCATTTTAATAAAAATATTTTTAAGACGAGGGCGTCGGTAGGGCGGCATTTCAAGTACCAATGGAGGTGGAGGGCCTTTGAGTATGGTTCGTTTAAAAAGAAGGGCCATGGTAAGGGCCATGAATGTGCCCAGAAAATAGAGAAATAAAAAGACCAGTCCGCCCCAGGAAAAAATTCCCAACCATTTTTCATTGGGGGGGAAAATGATGGCGATAATGAGTGCATACACCGGAAGCCTCGCCGAACAGGTCATGAGCGGAGCAACTAAAATAGTGATCAAGCGGTCTTTGCGATCTTCGATGGTGCGAGAGGCCATGATCCCTGGAATGGCGCAAGCAAAGCAAGAAAGCAGGGGAATAAAGGCCTTGCCATGCAGGCCCACTGCATACATGAGGCGGTCAATAATAAAAGCCGCGCGGGCTAAATAACCGGATTCTTCTAAAATAGCTAAGAAACCAAACAAAAAAGCAATTTGAGGAATAAAGACAATCACATTACCAACGCCATTGATAATTCCCCCCATGATAAAATCTTTGATCAAACCTGGGGGTAATAAGGCATCGACCCGTTGCGATAACCATAAAACGGAGTCTTCTAGAAAAGTGATAAAGGGGTCAGCGCCGGTGAAGATAAGTTGAAATAATAAGGCAAACACCAACAGCAATAAGAGGGGCCCGGCAAACTTATGGGTTAACGCTTTGTCGATTCGATCTGAAGAAGTTATGGGAGCGATCGCTGGATGTTGGATGAATGGTTTGATGTGTTCATTAATCCAAGCGTAGCGCGCTTCAATCACCTTACCTACAAAATCCAAAGTCAAAGTACGAATTTTTTCTAAAGTGGATTGAATGAAAAGATAAAGTTTTGAATTTATATTTAAAGGTTCAAGAGGGTGGCTGGCTACAGTCGTCAAAAGCCAGATGGCTTCGCCATCTGACGTTGCAGGGTTGGCCCATTGCTTTTCTACTAATTGGGTTCGGAAGTTTTCAATTTGTTGTTCTATTTCAGGGTTCAAGTGCCATGGGCGTTTGAATTTTTCTTGAGTTGGGTTGTTGATGAAATGAGCAAGGTGATGTTTTAATAGTGTGATGCCTTGCTGCTTAGCGGCGGCCATGGGAATAACCGGCACTTTTAATTGTTCTGATAATTTTACATGATTAATAAAGATTTGTTTTTTACCCGCTTCGTCGATCATGTTGAGGGCTAAGAGCATGGGCACTTGGAGTTCTAAAATTTGAAGTGCTAAGTAAAGGTTACGTTCAAGATTGGTGGCATCGACAATGCAAATCACAAGGTCAGGTTTTTCAAAACCTGGTTTGATGGCTAGTAGGGCATCATGGGCAATTTGTTCTTCGGGGGAGCGCGCAATGAGGCTATAACAACCGGGCAAGTCGACTACGCGAACCGCTTGGTCTTTTTTTACGCGACACATGCCGATCTTTTTTTCAACCGTTATGCCCGGATAATTGGCGACTTTTTGTTGAGCGCCGGTGAGGGCATTAAAGAGCGTGGTTTTGCCGGTATTGGGATTACCGATAATCAAGACAGTGGGGATTTCACATTGGGCAGTTTCTGAATGGGAGGGGGAGTGGCAATCCATGGGAAGTTATTTTTTAGATTCTAAGAGGATATGACGGGCATCTTTGCGACGGATCGACAGCCGATAATCTCGGATTTTTAATTCAATAGGGTCACCAAAGGGGGCGATTTTATTGATAAGCACACTAGCACCGCAGGTAAGCCCCATTTCCCTTAATTTATGGACAAACGTATTGCTAAGAATAAAGTCCTTAATGACGCCCACTTCGCCTATACGGAGGTCCGCCACGGTTTTATGTGTCGAGGTCACGTCTTAGATTTAAATGAAAAGGGGGTATAAGTCAATGGAAAGCCTGATATTGAAAATCACTTTCAGGGGACCTCTAAAAAGGGCCCATCTGCGGTGTTGCCCGCAAAGCCGCGATCCTTACGTACTTACGTGTACGCTCCGGTCGCGTCTTTGCGGGCGCCTTGCATCTGGGCCCTTTTTAGAGGTCCCCCCAAATCCAGGTTATTAGAGGTACCCTTCACATTAGACGAGCCACAAAAAAAATGGGAGGGTTACTCTTTCGAGTCCCTCCCAAGTGTCAGGGTAGGATGGGTATTTTTTAATTTTCTAAACTAGTTTTCGGTTGAGCTCGATAGAAATTCCTGTACAAACAGCAAATTAGGCATCTTTTCGTATACATTTAGTATACGACCTACGCTAAGGGTAGATTCAACACTCGATGGAGGCGGGTGAGGGTTTTCTCTTTGCCGAGGATGGCAAGGAGGTCAAATAGGCTGGGGCTTACGGTAGTGCCGGTGAGGGCAACTCGCAAGGGTTGAGCTAAGGCATTGAATTTAATAGATTTTTTTTCAGCAAAGGCCTTGAGTTGGGTTTCTAGGTTTTCTTTTGAAAATGGATCTAAGGTTTCTAAAAATGTCTTTAATTCGGTTAACAAGGCCTTATGTTCGGGTTTAAGAAATTTTTCCTTTGCCTCAACGACAAAGGGGTAATCTTCGGTAAAATAAAACTGCGATAAGGTTACTAGCTCTAATAGAGTTTTGACTTTTTCTTGGCAACTGGCAATGGCCTTTAAGGTGAACGCATCTTCATTGAGCAAAATGCTGCTTTGAGCAAAGAAGGGTTTTGCATGTTCCAATAAATGTTGAGGGGTGGCTTGGCGGATGTAATGCCCATTAAGCCATAATAATTTTTCTGGGTTAAAAACTCCGGCTGATTTGCCGACATCTTGAATGTCAAATTTTTGAATTAATTCTTCTAGATTAAAAATTTCTTCATCTCCACAGGCCCAACCCAATCTCACTAAATAATTGACCAAGGCCTCTGGTAAATAACCCATGTCGCGGTAAGCGGTGACACTGGTGGCGCCGTGACGTTTGGACAAACGTTTTTTATCAGCCCCTAAAATCATGGGGACGTGGGCGAATTGGGGAATGGGATAGTTAAGTGCTTCATAGAGTAAAACTTGGCGAGGGGTATTGTTGAGATGATCATCGCCACGAATCACGTGGGTGATTTTCATGTCGACATCATCAACCACAACGACGAAATTATAAGTTGGAGAGCCATCGGTGCGGGCGATGATAAAATCATCGAGTTCGGCATTATCAAAGTCTACCCCACCCTTGATAAGGTCTACAACTTTTGTGACACCCCATTGTTTTGATTTAAAACGGATGCAATGGGGTTGGTTGGTGTCTTGTTGGTTTAACTCACGACAAGTGCCATTGTATTTTGGCTTAAGACCAGCCTTCAGGGCTGTTTTGCGCATGGTCTCAAGTTGTTCGACGGAACAATAACAGCGGTAAGCTTGACCTTGATGTAGTAGTTTTTCAATATGTTCTTGGTAAATTTTAGCCCGAGCCGTTTGAAAATAAGGGCCTTCATTCCAGGAAAGGCCTAGCCACTGCATGCCTTGGAGGATCGATTCGACATATTCTTGGGTTGAGCGTTCTTGATCGGTGTCTTCAATGCGTAAAATAAATTGACCCCCCGTTTTTTTGGCCATCAAAAAATTATAAAGGGCGGTACGGGTGCCGCCGATATGTAAATGGCCAGTGGGAGAGGGGGCAAAACGAAAGCGAGGCATAGGAAGAGTTACCGTTTATTGCGATCGAGGGCTCCGCCAATCCAAGGCATCATGGCACGCAACTGCTTGCCAACCTTTTCAATAGGATGATTTTCGCCGATCTTGCGCAATCGATTAAAGTTGGGTGAGCCACTTTCTTTTTCTTGAATATATTCTTTGGCAAATTCACCACTTTGAATTTCTTTTAAGATTTTTTCCATGGTGTTGCGGGTGTGGCTGTCGATAATGCGTGGGCCACGCGTAACATCGCCATATTCGGCTGTGTCAGAAATAGAATAGCGCATGTTGGCAATGCCACCGGCATAGACAAGATCAACAATCAACTTAACTTCGTGCAGGCATTCAAAATAGGCAACCTCGGGTTGGTAACCGGCTTCGATAAGGGTTTCAAAACCATTTTGAATGAGCGCGGTTAAACCACCGCACAGCACCACTTGTTCACCAAACAAATCGGTTTCGCATTCTTCTTTGAAAGTGGTTTTGATAACGCCGGCTCGAGTGCCCCCAATACCGCGGGCATAGGCCAGCCCCAACTTCCACGCCATGTCAGTGGCATCTTGTTCAACGGCGATAAGACAAGGGACTCCTTTGCCATCGGTAAACTGATCTCTTACCAAATGACCTGGCCCCTTGGGTGCAATGAGAATAACATCTAAGTCAGCGCGGGGTACGATTCGTTTAAAATGAATATTAAAACCATGGGCAAAAAATAACGCGGCATTTTTTTTCAGATGATCTTTGAGGGCACTGTCATAAAGTGCCTTTTGAGATTCATCGGGGATGACAATCATGGCGATGTCGGCATTCTTGGCAGCTTCGGCTGGATCCGTATAAACCTTAAAACCGGCAGCTACGGCCTTTTTATAAGAAGGGCCGTTGGCTTTGAGGGCAATCGAGACATCGAGCCCCGAATCCCTTAAATTTTGGGCATGGGCGTGGCCCTGCGACCCATAACCAAAAATAATAATCTTTTTGTCCTTTAATAAGGCTAAATCGGCATCTTGATCATAATAAACCGTTGCCATAATTTGAATCTCCTTTAAGTTCGCGCTTTGCCATTCCAGGCTCATGGATGGCACAGAGGGACATTTTTAGCCTAATTACCTTAAGAAAAGCTAGAGGATTTTTGTTGCACCTAAAAAGAGAGTAAAGTGACTTTGAAGGTGAGGTGGTTTTGCCGACCCGGCGCTCCAGCGGCGACCCTCATATGGATGACCTCTTGGTCAAGGCTAAAGTGATCGTGCCTAGGGGTTGAGATTTGGACCTCAGAGCCTCGAGAACTTTTCAACCTCATATTCGCGTGCTGGTTAACGCATTA